>JAPLSS010000400.1 GCA_026398515.1 Candidatus Sumerlaeota bacterium
GCCGGATCGCAACGCCCAGTTCCGCTATCACGAAGGCGACATCCGTCCCGAGTGGGCGCGGCAGCAGGGCGTCGAAGTCGTCGCCTTGTGCAAATGGCAGCAATACCGCATTCCCATCGCCTCGGTGGATGCCGCCGCGCAAACCGCGACGCTGGCGGGGGCGCGCATGCCGAACGGGGCCGATGTCAACCCGCGTTATTGGGTCGAGAACACCCTCGACGCGCTGGATGCGCCGGGCGAGTGGTTCCTGGAGCGGGAGACGGGCATTCTCTATTACCGCCCGATGCCGGACGAGGACTTGAACACGGCGGAAACCGTCGCTCCATTCCTGGAGCGGCTGGTCGAATTCGCGGGCGACGCCAAGGCGGGCCGCTACGTCCACGACATCACGCTGCGCGGCTTCGCCCTGTGTCACACGGACTGGTCCCTCGGCCCCTCCGGCTACTCCGACATGCAGGCGGCCTCCGAGATTCCGGCGGCCATCGACCTGCGCGGCGCGCGTTCCTGCGCCATCGAGAATTGCGTCCTGTCGCATCTGGGACAGTACGCCGTGGGCGTGGGCATGGGGTCGAAGGAGAACCGGGTGGCGGCCAACGAGATGACCGACCTGGGCGCCGGCGGGGTGAAGATCGGCGACGCGCAATGCAACGCGCACCCGATGCGGGGCCCGTCGGACGCTCCCACGGAGCAGGGCGGCCCGAACGGGCGCGAGGGCGCCAACTATCCGCAGAGCGACCAGGAGACGACCAGCGGCAACGTGGTTTCGGACAACGACATTCACGACATCGGGGCCGTGTTCGCCTCGGCGGTCGGCGTGTGGATCGGCCAGAGCTACGGCAACACGGTGGCGCACAACGAGATCCACGACACCTACTATTCGGGCATCTCGCTGGGCTGGACGTGGGGCTGGGGCCGCACCGCCGCGCACGACAACCTCATCGAGCAGAACCACATTCACCACATCGGCCGCGGCCTGCTGTGCGACATGGGGTGCATCTATACGCTGGGGTTCCAGCCGGGCACGGCCTTGCGCAACAACCTGTGCCATGACGTCGAGCGCTATGAGAAGAAGCCCGCGGGATTTCAGGCGGATTCCACCACGCCCGAGGGCCTCGTCGAAAACCAAACGGGCTACGGCGGCTGGGGCCTGTACCTGGATTCGGCCAGCAGCCGCATCCTCGTTGAAAACAACGTCGTATATAACACGCAGGACGGAGCTTACCACAACCAATACGGCCAGGAGAACACCGTCCGCAACAACATCTTCGCCCTGGGGACCCGCGCGCAGCTGACCCGTCACTACCGCGGAGCGAAAAAACCCAGTTTCTTCTTCGATCATAACATCATTTACTGGAAGACGGGCCTGCTCCAATGGGGAATGTGGGGCGACGGACTGTATGAGATGGACCACAATCTCTACTTCCGCGCGGACGGCCAGCCGATCGAGTTCGGCAAACTCTCCTTCGAGCAATGGCAGGCGGAGCGCGGGCAGGACAAGAACTCGCGGATCGCCGATCCGATGTTCGTGGACCCGGACCATGGCGATTTCACCCTGAAGCCCGGCTCTCCCGCGCTCCAACTCGGCTTCCAACCGATCGACCTGAGCCACGTCGGCCCGCGGCAAAAAGCCGGCATCCCGTCCGGCGGCGGGCGGTAGTCGGTTTCCGCCGCCCGGGGGCGTTCATCTCAGCGGGCCGGAAGCGGCTCCGGTCGGCGTTCAATCGACAATCGGCGATTGCAGGGAGATCCCGCGCCCGCGTATCCTGCCGCCGAATCCCCGCACGAAAGGAGCGCGCGATGCAATACGTCAATCTCGGACGCTCGGGCCTGAAAGTCAGCCGCCTGTGCTTGGGCACGATGAACTTCGGCCCGCAAACCGCCGAGCCCGACAGCTGGGCGATCATGGACAAGGCCCTCGAACTGGGCTTCAACTTCTTCGACACCGCCAACGTCTACGGTTGGAAAAAGGGCGAAGGCGTGACCGAGCAGATCGTCGGACGCTGGCTGGCGCAGGGTGGCGGGCGGCGCGATAAGATTGTGCTGGCCACCAAGGTCTACGGCCCCATGGGCGACGGACCCAACGAGCGGCGCCTCTCCGCCTACCACATCCGCCGGGCGTGCGAGGACAGCCTGCGCCGCCTGCGGACCGACCACATCGACCTGTACCAGATGCACCACATCGACCGCGAAACGCCGCTGGAGGAGATCTGGCAGGCGATGGAACTGCTGGTCGGCCAGGGCAAGGTCCTCTACGTCGGGTCGAGCAACTTCCCCGCCTGGCAGATCGCGCGGGCCAACATGCTGGCGGCGCAACGCAACTTCCTCGGGCTGGTCTCCGAGCAGTGCCGAGGGGCGCCGCGCCTCAAAGCAGGTGCAGGGCAAACTCGAGGAACAACGGCCGCGGGTGGAGCAATGGGAGGCGTTCTGCAAGGAGAGGGGCGAGGCGCCGGCGGCCATGGCGCTGGCGTGGACGCTGGCGAATCCCGTTGTCACCGCGCCGATCATCGGCCCGCGCACCATGGACCAGCTAACCGAGAGTTTGCGCGCGCTTGAGATTCAGTTGGACGAGGAAACGCTCAAGCGCCTCGACGCGATCTGGCCCGGCCCCGGCGGGGCGGCCCCCGAGGCGTATTCGTGGTGATGAAGTTTGGCGTGGCCCTGGGAGCGCCGACGTCCTCGTCGGCAACAACGCAGCGGATTATGATCTATTGCCGACGGGGACGTCGGCGCTCCCAGGCGCCCATATTCCCATAGGCGGTCTTTGTTCCGAGTTCCTTCAGTTCAGCGGCGGCCACGGTGGTTAACCCTCTCTTTCGTTTTTCCAGTCGCCCGGCGATTTTCTTTGTACATTTCGCCGGTTGAGGCGTCCTATATGAGATAGAGGCCCCTGACAGGGCCACGAGCGGGAGTTTCCGCGTCTCCGCGTCGGATACGCCGGCGGGCGGAGTGTTTATGTTTTCCTTGAAAACCCTGATACAATGGATGAAACATCCACTTTGTAAGTGCCTTTTGATGTTCCTTACATGATTCTGCCCGACCAGGAGGCAGCGCCGTGAACGATTCGTGGAGTCGCAGAGGCGCGACATCGCCATTCGTTTGGCTGGCGGTCGCCGCGGTGTTGTTGGCGGTGGTCATGGGATTCGGCTATTGGCGGAAAACGGTGGAGAGACAGAGGCTGGCGGCCCAAGCGGCGGCGAACACGCCTGCCCCCAGTGCGGCCCCGCAAGCTCCGGCGACTCCCCAGGCCGCTGCGGCGGCTCGGCCGGCGGCGCCTTCCCCGGCCTCGGCGTCAGCGACTCCCGCCCCAGACGAGAAGAAGAAGGGGAAGAAGGCGGAGGCGGAGGGGCCGAAGCAGAGTTTGCACATGCAACTGGTCTGGGAGATATCGAGTGAACCCGTGCCAGGGACGACGGCGACGCTGGCGTTGACGCAACCCAGTCTGGTGGAAGACCGGATCGCCCAACGGACGGACGATCTGGGGCGCACGGCGTTCGAAATCGATGCCGGCCAGAAGGCGGTTTGGCTGCGCGGGGATCACCCGAAGGCGCAGATGGTCGCGAAGAAGGTGGACCTGCCGACGTCCGAAACGGTCATCGTGGCGTTGAAGCTCGGGGCCGAAATCTATGGCCATGTCTATATCGAGGGTGAGAACCGGCCGGCCGCCGGCGCGGATGTCCGCCTCTTCCCCGGAGGGAAGACAACCACCGCCGGGCCGGACGGCGCGTTCGAGCTCGCCGGAATCGGCAAGAAATCCACCACCCAGATCGTCGCCACGCTGGGCAACCTGCGTTCCTTCATGAAAGAAAGCGAAGTGGCGGAATATCCCGTGGCGCCGGACACCCGCATCGGGCCGATCGATCTCTTCCTCAAGCCAGGTTTGACGCTGCGGGGGCGGGTGCTGGACAAGACCACCCGCGGGCCCATCGCCGGGGCGACGTTGAAGGCGGCCGATCCCGCTTTCCCCAAGGAGAAGGAAGCCGTCAGCGACGCCCTGGGCGCCTACACGTTGGAAGGCCTGGGCGCCGATCCCGTTCGGGTGCTGGCGGCGGCCCAGGGCTACGCGTCGGAAAGGGAGGAGGTGAGCCTGGCCGATAATTCAGCCCCCACTCGGGACTTCCTGCTGGAGCCGGGCGGGGTGGTCGACGTGCTCGTGACCAACAAAAGCGGCGCGCCCGTGGCCGAGGCCAGCGTCGGCGTTTCGGGCATGAGCTTCGGACGCAGCCAGAAGTCCGGCGCGGACGGGCGCGCGCGGCTCGAAGGGGTCAGCCTTGTCGACCCGCCCGATATCTATGCCAGCGCCAAGAACTCCATGTACGGAACCAGTAAGAAGCCGGAATTCGCCCTCGGCCAGACCCGAACGGACCTGACGCTCGTCGTTCGCGAAGCCGACGAAAGCGAGGGAAAAGGCGGGGTGTTCGCCGGCCACGTGATGAACAAGGACGGCGCGCCGATCGCCGGCGCCACGGTGAAATGGGGCCTGTATTACAACTCGGGCCGGAACCGAGATGATACGACGTCGACCGACGGCGAGGGCCGCTATCGGCTGGCCGTCCAGGGGTCGGGCGAATCCGGCTACCAGCTGAGCGCTTGGGGAGACGGATGGGCGCCGGAATCCAAAACCGACATCCAGCCCGGGACCGAGGAGGCGCCCGCCAAGGTCGACTTTCAACTGGAGGCGGGCCATTGGGTCGCCGTCCAGGTAGTCGATGAAAGCGACGCGCCGATCAAGCAAGTGAGCGTCTCGTTTCAGAATCGGCGGGACCCGATGTACGGGTATAGGGAATTCCCAAACCAGCCCCGCAACCTGAAGACGGACGAAGAAGGCCGCTGCCGCGTGGAGAACCTGCCCGGCCCCGAGGTGCATGTGGAACTCTACGCCCGGGACAAGTCGCGCCTGGAAAAGCCGGTCCCGGTGGACAAGGAAACCAAACTGGTGATGAAGGCGATGGGGACGATCCGGGGCCTGGTGGTGGACGATCAGACCGTCCAGCCGGTCCCGGATTTCACCGTGCGCGTGCGGGGCAACTACATCGATTCGGATCTCTATCAAAAGGGGCGCGTGTTTTCCGCGCCCGATGGGCGGTTCTCCCTCAAGGACATCGACCAGGACATCGAGTACGACGTGACCGTCCAGGCCGAAGGCTACGGGCCGGAGACGCAGGAGAAAATCACCGCCGCGGCGCTCGACCAGGCCGAGGAGAAGGTATTCCGCCTGAAAAGCGGCGGCCAGTTGAAGGGCGTGCTCGTCGATGCCGCCATGGGGGCGCCGATCGCCGGGGCGCCGGTGATCCACATGGTGATGAGCGAGCAATACCAAAACATGTGGGTTCAATGGACACGCCTGGATGACGTCTACGGCGCAGAAAGCCGCCAGCGCGCCGTGACCGACGAACTGGGCGGCTTCACGTTCAACGAAGGGGAGAAGAAGGGGTCGCTGTTCATCAAGGCCCCGAACTACGAGCGCCTGGCGGTGCGGCCGGAGGACCGGACGAAGTACGCGGACGCTTCCGGCGCGTTGCGCATTCCGCTCCAACTTGGCGCATCGGTGACGGGCGTCTATATCAGGAACAACCAGCCTCAGTCCGGCGAACAGGTCTATCTGAATCAACAGGAAACCCGTGCCGGCGCGGATTACGGTTCGGTCACCACCGACGCCGCCGGCCAGTATTCCTGGAGCAGCCTGGGCGCGGGCAAGTATTCCCTCGCGTGGTTCAAGCGTTTCGGCAACACCGCCACCAGCGCTCTGACGCGCACGTTCGAACTGGCCGCCGGCGAGCAGAAGACCGTCAACCTCGGCGAAGGCCTGGGGCCGTACGCGCTGTACGGGCGCGTGCTCGACGCAGATGCGGCGGTCGCGGGGGCGCTGATCCGGCTGGACCCGCGGTTTACCTGGGATTACTCCAACTTCGGCGATTATTCGGCCGCCGATGGCAATTACCGGATCGAGGGGCTTCAGGCCGGCGCCTATAGCGCGTCCCTTCAGCGCGAGACCCGCAACTGGCAGCAGCCCCGGACGGAGACCATCGAGATCAAGGGCGACACGCAGCACGATTTCGTTCTGAGCCCCAGCCACAAGGTCGTGGCCCGCTTCGTCTTCCCGCCGGAGGTCCCGGAGAAGATGCGGGCGAAGTTCACGAACGCCACACTGTCCACGACGAATCGGCAGGCCGGCTCCGGGGACAATCCCGACCAACTGACGCAGTATGGGAACGCCCGGATGGCGGACGGCAGCGTCCGTTTCGACGGCCGGTTCAAGGGAGAATATCGAATTTCCCTTCAATACCAGGAGAGCCAGCGCAATTCGTCGTCCGTGGCGATTCCCCAGACGTTTCAGTTGGACAACCTGAACGGCGACCAGGACCTCGGCGACATCCCGGTTCCCTCCATGGGGTCCGTCCGCTTCCAGATCGCGTTCGATCCGCAGCCGCAGAAGCTGCCGGAATACCTCGTCGCGGCGCTCCTGTTGAACGGCGATCCGAAGGGCGCGACGAGTCTGCAGATCAAGCCCGACCAGCCCGACCAGGTCGTCGGCCCCGTGCCGTTGGGCGTATACGACGTTTTGCTGAACGCGCAGGCCTACAAGACGGAGCCCCAGAAAGTCCAGGTGACGGTCGGCCCGGACGAGCCGCCGGTCGTGAGCTTCCTCCTGCGCCCCGAAGGAATCATCTACGGCTTGGCAGTGATGCGCCAGGGGCCGGTCAACAATCCCGCGGATATGGGCCTGCTGAAGCGCGTCACGCTAAGCGGCAATGGGATCAACCGCGTTTTGACTCCCGTGCCCTATTCGCAGATGGACGAGTCGCGCTACATGACCGGCGGCGATTTCGCCGTCGGACCGAGTTTCGTGTTCCGCGACCTGCCGGCGGGGACATACGACCTCGTCATCGAAGCCGACGGCTACGAAACCTGGCGCGGGCAGCGGACGGTCGTCCCGGGCGTGACGGACCGAAACGAACAGCAGATTCCGATGAAGAAGCTGCCGTAGGCCGCCGGAGGTCAGGCGGCGAACTGGCGGACTTCTTTCACAATACGAGACGCCAGTTCGTCTTCCGCCACGTCGAGATCGTAATCCATCTGGAGGCCGAGCCAGAACGCGGCGGAATTGCGGAAATAGGCGGCGAGGCGCAGGGCCGTATCCGCGGTGAGGCTCCTCTTTCCCTGGACGATCTCGTTGATCCGCCGCGGCGACACCCCGAGGTCGCGCCCCAGCCGGTTCTGGCTGATCCCCAGCGGCTTCAGAAACTCCTCCCGAAGGACTTCGCCGGGGTGAAAAGGTGGCAGCTTCTTCATAGCACACTCTTTGGGGACGCCATGGGGTTTTCGATCAAGACGCCTTCGATCGTCTGGCCGGCGTTCATGTCTTCCGTCCAGATCTTATCGCAGGCGGCCTGCCGGGCGCTGACAACAATGAGCGCGTCCCAGAACGACAGCCGGCTCGAGACGCGGCAATCCGCCGCCTCCCGGATCAAGGGCGGGTCAACCAGCACGACCTCGTAGTTTTCGAGACTTCGCAGGATGCTCTTCGCGGCCTCGTGTTCGACGCCTAGTTTTCCCGTGGCGGCGACATAGAACTCCTGCATCACTTGCGTCGATATGACCCCGTGGCCGGATTCCTCCAGCCAACGCAGGCGCCCGCGGCAGGCGTCGCGTTTGACGGGGTCGTGCTTGTCCATACTGTAGAGAAGGATGTTGGTGTCCAGAAACACCTTAGGCATTGTAAAGATCGTCCCGCGTCCAGGTTGCGCCCCGCGAATCCCCGTCGGCTTGGTCCATCAGGCGAAAGCACTCTTCCAGCCAATGCAAGGACCGCGGAGGCGTCTTCCCGGTAAGCAATTCCCCGATCAGCGCCTCCACCGACAGATGTCGTTCCGCGGCCATTCGTTTGGCGCGCTCAAACGTTTCGTCTTCGATGGCAACGGTAAGCGTCTTCATATTCGTCTCTCCCCAAACGCAACACAGACAAGGTAAGGCGCCACCGTCGGGTTTTCAACGGCGAACTCAACCTCGGGATTTCGGGTTTCTGGGAAAAGTCACACTACGAACGTAAAGCCGCCCGCCGCGCCGAGTCGAGGCGAGCGCGGCGCGCGGCGAGGCGGCGGGCCTCCGAGGCCAGGCGTTTTTCCAACGGCTTCAGTTCCGCCAGCAGGCGCTTCGGGTTCGGCGAGCCGGCGCTCTGGCGGCGCTCCAGGATGCGCAGGGGATCCGTGACGGACTTCCACTCGTTCTCATGGAACGGCGGTTTCACCTTTTCGCGACGCAACAACGCGTTGATCGCGTCGCGTTCGAGAGCGCCCGGCGTCTTCGTTTCGCGGCAGGCTTCGGCGACCAGGGCGTGCGCGCGGCGGAAGGCGAGGCCTCGCGTCTGCGCCAGGAGGTCGGCGATCTCCACCGCGTTCATGAATTCGGCCCGCGCGTCGCGCGCCATGGCTTCGGCGTCGACGGTCAGCGAGCGGATGGCGCCGGCGAAGACGGCGGGCGCGTGGCGCGTCTCTTCGACCAGGTCGAGGATCATGTATTTCGTCCACTGGTGGTCGCGGTTGTAACCCATCAGCGCCGCGCGTCCGATTCCGAGCAGAGCTTGCAACATCCCGTGCGCGTAAGCGGCCTTGGCGCGCGTCACTTCGCAAAAATCCGGGTTGCGCTTCTGCGGCATGATGGACGAGCCGGTCACGTAGGCGTCGGAGAGCGTCACGTAGCGCCGCGGCGGGGAACTCAGGACGATCAGGTCCTGCGCCAGGGAACTCAGGTGGTTCATCAGCGAGGCGAGGGCGGCGGCGAAACGCGCCTCCAACTCCCCGCGGCTGGCCACGCAATCCAGGCTGTTGGTCTGCAGCGAGGAGAAGCCCAGGAGTTCGGCGGCGCGGGCGCGGTCGATCGGCCAGGTCGTGCCGAATCCCGCCGCCGCGCCCAAGGGGGATTGATCGGCGAACGGCTCCAATGCGCGCAACGCGTCCAGGTCGCGCTCCAGGGCGTGCGCGTGGGCGGCCCACCAGTGGCCGAGGCTGGTCACGGCGGCCGGCTGCGTGTGCGACAGGCCGGGCAAGGGCAGGCGGGCATCCGACCGCGCGCGGTCGACGAGCGCGCGCGCCAGGTCCGCCGTCGATTCGGCCACGCCGAGAATCGCCTGGCGCGCATAGAGGCGCACGTCGGTCAGCGCCTGGTCGTTGCGGCTGCGCGCGGTGTGCATCAAGCCGGCGGCCTCTTCCCCCGCGCGCCCGGCCACGAAGCGCTCGATGTTCATGTGGACGTC
>JAPLSS010000028.1 GCA_026398515.1 Candidatus Sumerlaeota bacterium
TGGATACGCCCGCGCGCGGCCCCAACGGCCCGGCGGCCAACAGCGGCGAATGCGTGAGCGAAACCACCATCGAGACCAGGATGCCAATGGCCAGCGCCACCGCCAGCGCAATGAAGAACTGGCCGACGACGCCTTCCAGCAGCACCAGCGGCAGGAAGACCACGACGGTGGTGAGCGACGAGCCGACCACCGCGCCGAAGATCTCGCGCGTCGCCGAGATGATCGCCTTCTCGCGTCCCGCTTGGCCGCCCGCGGTGCGGGCGATATTCTCGATCACCACGATGGCGTTGTCGATGATCAGGCCGATGGCCACCGCGATCCCGCCCAGCGACATCAGGTTGAGCGACGCGCCCATCGTCGTCATCAACGCAAACGTCGCCAGGACCGAAATGGGAATCGACACGGCCGCCACCACCGTCAGGCGCCAGGAGGCCAGGAACAGCCACAGCACGATGACGGCCAGCAGCATGCCGATCAGGATGGCGTCGCGCACGCCGCTCATCGAGGCGCGGACCAGGTCCGCTTGATCATAAACCGGCGTGATGGAGACGCCCTTCGGCAGGCTCGCGGAGATGTCCGCCAGCGATGCCTTCACCTCGTCGGACAGCCGCGTGATCTTGCCCTGGAACCGCATGAACACCGAGACCACCACCGAATCCTGGCCGTTGCCGGTGACGACCGCGGTGCGATCGGCCAATCCCAGGCTGACCTTGGCCACGTCGCCGACGTGCAGGGTCGAGCCGCCGCGCGTCACGACCGGCTGGCCGGCCACCTGGGCGGCGTCCTTTAGTTCGCCCGACACCAGAATCTGGAATTGCTTGTAGTCCCTTTCGAGGATGCCGACGGCCCCGATCGTGTTCGCCTCTTCGAGCGACTTGGCCAAGTCGTCGATGCTCAGGCCGCTCGAGGCCAGCCGCGCCGGATCGGCCTCGACGACGACCTGACGCACGTCGGCGCCTTGCACGCCGACCATGTACGCGTCGGACAGGCGCGAGATGCGCGGCTTCAACACCAGCGCGGCCCAGTTGTAGAGGTCCGCCCCGTCCTTGATCAAGCCGGAGGCTCTGCTCGAATCCAGACTGACGTTGAACGAGATGACGGGGAAAACCGCGGGCGTTTGCTGCTCGATGACCAGTTCGACCGGCGGCTCCATTCCCGCCGTCGCCGCGCCGACCCGCGCGCGCGTCAAGGAAAGCGCCTCGCGCATGTCGGTCGCGGGCGCGAAGTCGAGCGACAGCTCCGTGGCGCCGCGGATCGTTTTCGAGCGCACGCGCTGCAAGCCCTCGACCGCGCTGACCGCTTCTTCGATCGGCCGCGTCACCGCCACCAGCATGTTCTCGACCGATTCCTCGCCGCGCTCGGCGATCACCACGATGCGCGGAAAGGCGACCTTGGGGTAGATGCCCGAGGGCAGGTAAAACAGCGCCGCCAGGCCCCAGACGCACATGCCCAGGATGACCAGGTACACCGCGCGGGAATGATGAAGCGCAAACGCGGCGGAGCCGCCCTTGTCGAGGCGTCCGCCGTGTTTCTCAACCGTCGTTTCACTAGGTGAACTCATGAGCCCTCACGGAAGTAAACCAATAGGAGCTATGGGACCTATAAGTCCTATGCGTCTTATCGCTTCACAACTGCTCCTTGTCCGCCGCCGCCTCGTTGTCCCCTTGTTTGCCTTCTTCTTGGGCCTCTGCTTTCCCTTCCGCTTTTCCCTCTTCCACGACCTTCGACCCGTCGGGCAGGTTGTAATTCCCATCGACGACGATCTTCTGGCCTTCCTCGAGTTTCCCCGCTTTGACCACGGCTTGCGTCGAGTTCCGCGCCAGCACCTCCACCACCGTCACATGCGCCTTGCCTTCTCCATCCACGACATGAAGGGCCGGCCCGTCGTCGGTGGTCGACAGCGCGCTCACGGGAACAATCAGCCCCTCGGGCGACGTGCCCGTGATGATCGCGCCGGACAAAACCTCGCCCAGGTAGGGCTTGGACTCCTTGGAGTTCAGCACGCCTTCGATGCGCACCAGCCCGGTCTCCGGCTCCACGCCGGCCCCGACCGAGACGATCCGGCCAGAGTACGTCCGCGATCCCCCGTTGCCCGTCAACGTGAAGGACATTCCCAGGCGGATCTTCGCCGCTCCGTCCGGCGGCAGGTCGAACGTGGCGGCGGCGCCCCCCGAAGGCTCGATCTCCGCCAGCAGAACGCCCTTCTCGACGGACTGGCCCGCCGTGACGTTCAGGCGGGTCACCCGGCCGGGCATCGGCGAGCGCACCGTCGCGGCCTCGCTCTCAATCTCCGCCACGCGCGCCTCCGCGCGCGCCTGTTCGACGCTGGAGCGCAGCTTGGCCAAGTCCAACGCCCGGCCCGACTTGCTGAACAGCGAGGCCTTCTTCTCCGCCGAGGCGGCCTCCTGCTCGCTGGTCGCCGCCTTCTGGGCCGCTTCGCGCGAGGCCTTCTCCGACGTCAGCGATTTGGCGTACAGCTGGGCGAGCTGATCCGCCTCCCGGCGCGTTTGATCCGCCGCGACTCGCGCCTGCGCCGCCGCCAGGTTCAACTCGGCCTGCTGCTGATCGAGGCCGCTCTTTTCGGCGTAATCGAGTTCCTTCTCGGCCGAAGCCAGCGCCGCGCGCGCCTTCGCCAATCCCGCCTCGCACGCCCGCGCGTCGAATTTCAGCAGGACCGTCCCGCTGGTCACCTCTTCCCCGGCGCGCAACGGAATCTCCGTCACCACCCCGGGGGAAAGCGCCACGATGGAGGCGCGCGCCTGCCGCGGCGAGACCACCCGCCCCAGCGCCTGCATCGTCAACGGAAGGGCCCCGCGCTGCACGACATCCGTGGCGACGCGGGCTTCCGTTTCGACTTCTTCGCCTCCCGCGCTTTCCGCCGACTCGCCTTCGGCCGGCGCGCGACCGACGAGGGCTTGATGCGCGAGGAAACCAAGAACCAAGACCGCTCCGGCCACAACCGCAGAAAACCATTTCGCTCTTCGCATAGCGGCATACTCCAGAAAAACAGCCCGCGCGGCGGCGAAAAGCCATCCGCGCCGAGCCGGTTCATATTCTCGCGGCGGCGCACGCGGCCGGGCGCGCCTGGCGCCGACCGTTTATCGCCGCACCGTGGGCCCCACGGGAATTCCCGGCTTCTGTTTCGCATGAAACGGCCCGATGGGAAAGAAAAAAACTATCCGGATGACGGGAGGATGACGAAACCGGTTCCTGCTCGGCAGTCCGAAGAAAGCGGGCAATCTCACACTCCCGGGTCTATCCCGGATTTCTCACCACGCATTCGGTTTCTGGGGGCTCGGGTGTCCTCACCCGCAAGCGATCGAAATTCGATGCGATTCCTGGCGGGTGAAGACACCCGCGCCCCCAGAAACCGCAACGGCAACACGGGGTGAGAGATCCCGGCTAAGAGAGCAACTTCTTAATAAGAAGCCAGAGGCCGAGAAGGCCGAAAGCCATCAGCACGGCGAGCGCCCAGACGATCAGCCGGAAGACCAGGCCGGCGGTTTCGCTCGGATCAACGGGAACCATCGACCGCCCGCACTTCGGGCACTCGATCGCCGTGCTCGGAACGTCGGTCCAGCAATCGGGGCATTTTCTCTGGTCCATCGGACGTCTTTCCGACGATAAGGCAAGAGGTTTCAACAAGCCTTAGTACAACAAAACGCAATT
>JAPLSS010000663.1 GCA_026398515.1 Candidatus Sumerlaeota bacterium
ATCCGGTTCTCCGTTGCGCATTCTTCTCGTCTCGTTGTTCGACGAATGGTGTCTGGGTTTGCGTTCGCTGTCGGCCGTGCTGCGCGCCGAGGGCCACTCGGTGTTTATCGCTTCGCTGCGCAGCATGTACGAGATGCACGACGCCGCGGGCCAGGGCGACCCCGACGGCTATCACGCGCCCCCAGGCAGCGTCGCCGGCCGGGACTTTCGGGCGCTGGCCGACCTGGCCCGCCGCCTGCGGCCCGATCTGATCGGCCTCAGTCTGACCTCCAATTACTACGGCTTGGCGGTCAAGGCGACGGCTCTCCTGCGCGAGGCCGTCGGAGTTCCCATCGTCTGGGGCGGGATCGACCCGACGGCCAACCCCGACCTGGCCATCGAGGCCGCCGACGTCGTGTGCCTCGGCGAGGGCGAGGGGGCGGTGGCCGATCTGGCCCGCGCGATCGCCGCCGGCCAACCGTTCGACCGCGTTCCCAATCTCTGGGTTCGCGCCGACGGCGAAATCCGGCGCAACGATGTCCGTCCGCTCATTGGCGATCTCGACCGCTTGCCGTTCCCCGATTTCGACCCGCGCGGCAAGTTCTACCTTCACGACGGCCAGGCGCGCGAGGGGGCGCGCCCCGCGGTGTCGAAACTCAACACCGTGTATCCGACGCTGTGCGCGCGGGGCTGTCCGTTTTCCTGCACCTACTGCTGCAACTCCATGCTGCGCGATCTCTATGGGACGAAGGGCTATATCCGGCATCATTCGGTCGGACGGGTCATCGAGGAGATCCGGCATAACCTGCCCTACAACCGGCAGGTCAACATCATCGAGTTTCACGACGACGTCTTCGGCATCCAGCTGCCCTGGCTGCGCGAATTCGCGGAGGACTACCCCCGGCGAGTCGGGCTGCCCTTCTTCGCCTACACGGAGCCGTCGCTATGCACGCCCGAACGCGTCGCGCTGCTGAAGAAGGCGGGCATCCGCTATACGATCATCGGCGTGCAGTCCGGCAGCGAGCGCGTGTTGCGCGAGGTCTACCGGCGCCACGCGAATCCCCGGCGGATCCTGGAGTCGGTCCATTTGCTGCGCCGCGAGGACATCCCGTTCGTGGTCGATTTGATCGGCAACAATCCGTTGGAGACCGAGGAGGATTGCCGCGCGACGCTGGACCTGCTTCTGGCGTTTCCCCCGGGGTTCACCCTTCACGAGATCAACGTGCTGAGCGTCTACCGCAACTACCCGATCGCCGATCTGGTCGAGCGGGCGGGCGGGTTGAACCCGTGGATTCCGGGGCGCAATCTCACGGGAATGACCGACACTCCGATGCATCGGTTCTGGCGCGCGGTGTTCACGCTGACGCAGTTCGCCGCGATCGACCGCGAGGCCATCCGGGCGCTGGCCGACGACCCGCATCTGCGCGAACGCCCGGAGGCGGTCGAAGCGATCGCCCAGGCGCTGGTCGACGCGGTCTACGAGCCCGGCACGCGCAACTACCGGCGCGACGCCCATCGACAGGCCCTATCGGAGTTAAATCGCCTCCGGGGAAGCCGCCTCGTGCGCCTGGCCTTGCGACTGAAGCGGCTGCTCGGGCGATGAAGCGGCGCAGGCCGCCCAGCCCGCGTCCGATGCGCGGCGCCGACTGTGCGACCCCGTCCGGGTCGAGAGAACGGGGAGCGCCGTTCCCGGGGGTTCCACCCACGGCTATTCATGTTTCTCCCTTTGGGGAGTGTTATGTGTTTCAAGGCGATTCCCGAATCGTGCGATCTTCCGACTATGACCCATTACCCGATCTTCCTCGATCTGACGGGCTTGCGGTGCGTCGTATTCGGCGGCGGCGCCGTGGCCGAGCGCAAGGTCGAGGCGTTGGTCCGCGCCGGCGCGCGCGTGGCCGTGGTCAGCCCGACCGCCACGGCGCGTCTTAAGAAACTTGGATCCGGTCAAACCGTCGAATGGCGCCGGCGCGCCGGGACGGTCCGCGACCTGGCGCCGGACGCCGAAGGTCGAGCGCCGCAGCTGGTCTTTCTGTGCACGAATTCCCCGCAAACGCAACGGCGCCTGGCGCGCGAATGCCGCCGGCGCGGGATTCTCGTCAACGTCGCCGACGCGCCGGAGGAATGCGATTTCCTTGTCCCCAGCGTCATCAACCGCGGGCCGCTGCAAATCGCCATTTCCACCGGCGGCGAGTCGCCCTCGCTGGCGCAGGCGATTCGCAAGCTCCTGGAACAGACGATTGATCCCGCCTACGAAATCCTGGCCCGTCTGGCCGGCGAACTCCGCGCCGCCGACAAGACGGCCGGCGTCCCCATCGCCGAACGCCGCCGCCGTTTCGAGCGCCTCATGAACCGTGGTATTCTGGAGACAATTCGGAAAGACGGCGAGGAGGCGGGACGGGAGAAGGCGAAGGACATTTTGGGTTGAAACGACGGAGACCACGGAAGACACGGAATACACGGAAAGAGAAATGGCTGGCTCCCCCCGGACTTGCGCTTATTTCCGTGTCTTCCGTGGTCTCCGTCGTTTTCGCCCTTCTTCTTACTCATAAAACGCCATCGAGCAGAATGACACCATCGATTGAGTCGGTGGCTCGACGCTGAAATCGTACTTCAGCAACTTGCCCTCGCCGGCCGCCATGCAGCGCATCATCGCATACATCGGCGGCAGGCCGCAGACCTTGCGCTCGTCGCCTTCTTTGTGAATGAACCGGAAAAAGCCTTCGGCGTCGAGGCGCTCCAGGCGCCCCAGCATCTCCAGGTCCCGCTCGCGCACGGAGTGGATCATCTTGTCGGACAAGCCGTCCTCGTCGCCGAACTTCCGCCCCATGTGCGCCAGGTCGGCGCCGGCCACGTAACAGACCCGCTTCCCCGACTCCTCGGCTGTCTCACGAAGGGCGCGGCGGAATTCCGCGAACTCCGCGTTCTCCGACGGCGAGCGGCCGTTCGCGATGAACTCCTGGAACGACCCGCACAGGATGGGGACGATCTGGAACGGCGCCGGCTCGCCGTAGAGCGCGTGCAAATACACCGCCTGAAACTCAATCGAATGCTCGCCCTTGTGCACGAGTTCGCCGGCCAGCCGCTCGGCCCCGAGCCGCCCGCGCAGGCGCGCCACAAAGCCCTTGTCGCAATGCACGATCCCCAGCGGCGTCGCGAAATCCTTGTCCGACGCCGAGAAGAGATTGGGCAGCGGTTGGTGCGAGGTGCCGAAAACGATGAGCAGCTCCGGCGGCTCGGCCTCCGCCAACGCCTTCAACCCCCAGCTGGCGCACACCCCGGCGCAGCGCGGGTCCATGTGCGGCAGGACCAGCCCGGCCATCCGCCGCCGCGGGGCGGCGGCGCGTTCGATCGGCCC
>JAPLSS010000664.1 GCA_026398515.1 Candidatus Sumerlaeota bacterium
GATGGCGGTGGCGGCGGCGGGTCTCCTGCTGTTCGTTGGGCTGGGCTATCTGGCCCTGTTCAACCGACCGGTTTTGCCCTCCCCTGCCCAATCCATCGCCTCGTCGCAACCGCTCGCCACGTCGAGGCCGGCCGCCTCGGCGCCGGCTTCCCAGGCGCAATCCGCTCCCGCCATCGCGGCGCAGCCCTCGTCCGCCCCAACCGTCGCTGTCTCAATCGAGTTCAAACAAAACTGGCCGAGTTTCCGCGGCCCCGGCGGCATCGGCGTGGCGGCCGAGGGCGACTGGCCGACCACCTGGAGCCTGCCGAAGAGCGTCAACATCGCCTGGTCGTCCGACGTCCCGTACGACGCGCCCAGCTCGCCCATCCTGTGGGCCGACCGCCTCTTCCTGACCGGCGCCGACGGGAACACCGGCCACGTTCTCTGCTTCAACCGCTCGACGGGCGAACAACTGTGGGACAAGAGCGTCGAGCCGCCCGCGGGCAAGACCTACGAGATCCCCGAGGAGACCGGCGCCGCCGTGCCGACCCCCTGCGCCGACGGCCGGCGCGTCTACGCCATCTTCGGCACGGGCCTTCTGGCCGCGTTCGATTTTGATGGCAACCAAGCGTGGCTCGCCGACATCGGGCCGTTCGACAGCGCCTATGGCTTCGCCTCCTCGCCGATTGCGGCGGAGAATCTTGTGATCGTTCAGGCGGACCAGGGAAACACCCCAAGGGCCGGCTTGTCGGCGCTGCTCGGGTTCGACGCCGCGACGGGCAAAGTCGCCTGGAAAACGCCGCGTCCGGTGCGCGGCACGTGGTCCAGCCCCGCCCTCATCCAAACCGAAAGCCGCTCGGAGTTGATCGCCACCTGCGAGCCGTGGGTCACGGCGTACGATCCCAAAACCGGCGCCGAGTTGTGGAAGGTCGAAGGGCTGGAGGGCGATGTCGCCCCATCGGCCACGTTCGGCGGCGGACTGGTCTTCGCCGCGCAGGATGGATCGGAACTCCTGGCCATCCGCCCCGGCGGCGCCGGCGACGTGACGCAGACCCACGTCGTCTGGAAGGCCGAGGACGGATTGCCCGACGTGGCCAGCCCCGCGACCGACGGCAAACGCCTGATCCAAGTGGCCGCCGGCGGCTACGTAACTTGTTACGACGCGCAGGCAGGCAAGTTGATTTGGGAAACGTATCTGCCGAACAGCGCCTCGGCGTCGCCGATCGTGGCCGGCGGGCGCGCTTATATTGCGTGCGAAGACGGCGTGACGACGATTCTCGCGCTCGGCGGCGACAAGGCCCAGACCGTCGGCCGCGGCGAGTTGGGCGAAGGCGTCCGCGCCACCCCCGCCTTCGCCGACTCGCGTATCTATTTGCGCGGGGAGAAGCATTTGGTGTGCGTGGAGTAGAGAATGCGGAGTGTGGAATGCGGAATGCGGAATGAACGACAACGCTACTTCCGGAAGTCGGGATTCGGGGGTGAATCTTCCGTGGTTCATTCCGCATTCCGCATTCCGCACTCCGCATTCTCTGAAATGCGAGACGGATGACGAACTGCTCCTGCGACATTGACCTCGCCCTCGTCGACCGGATTGTCGAGCGCTTAGGCCGCAAACCGGAGGCGGCGATTCCTATCCTGCACGCGTTGCAGGAGGCGTATCGCCACTTGCCGATGCCCGCCCTGGAGCGCGTCTGCGAGTTGACCGAGATCACCCCCGCGCAGCTCGTCGGCGTGGCGACCTTCTATCCGCGCTACCGCCACCAGGCCACCGGACAACATCTCATTCAGGTTTGCCACGGGACCGCCTGCCACGTGGCCGGCGCCGAGCGGGTGACCGAGTCGCTGCGCCGCGAACTGAAACTCGATGGCGACGGCGACACAACCGCCGATGGGCAATTCACCATCGAACGCATCGCCTGTCTCGGCTGCTGCACCCTGGCCCCGGTGGTCAAGATCGACGAAACGGTCTACGGCCGCCAAAGCGCGGTCAAAAGCGTCGATTCGCTGGAACGCTTTCTCCACGAAGAAGCCTCGGGGGCCAACGCGGAGCGGCGCAAGCGCGCGCTCGAATCCGCCCCGCCGCGCCAGCGCAACGGCCGCCCCCAGGCGGAACTGCGCATCGGCTTGAACTCCTGCTGCATCGCCAGCGGCAGCCTCTCGGTGCGCGACGCGTTGGAGCGCGCGGCGGCCTCGTGCGGCGTCGACGTGACGATCAAGCCCGTCGGCTGCACCGGCATGTGCCATCGCGTCCCCCTCGTCGAACTGGTCGGCGAAGGCGGCGGCTCGGTTCTCTTTGGCGACAACAATCCGCGCACGGCCGAGGCGATCGTGCGGCGCGCCGTGAAACCGCGCGGGTTGCTGCGCCGGACGTGGCGCGCCATCGACAAGGCCGTCGATCTGCTGGTCGGCGACGACGCCTGGGAGAGCGCGCGCCAGAGCGTGGTCGCGGGCGGCGACGGCGAGTCCAGCCCATTCCTCGATCGCCAGATCCGCATCGTCACCGAGCGCTGCGGCGAACTCGACCCGCTCGACATCGACGACTACCTCGCCGCGCGCGGCTACGAGGCGTTGAAGACCTGCGTCACCTCGTGGACTCCGGAGCAAACCATCGCCGAAGTCCACCGGTCCGGACTGCGCGGACGCGGCGGCGCGGGATTCCTCACCGGCGACAAATGGGCCATCAGCCGCCGCGCCCCCGGCGAGCGCAAGTTCATCGTCTGCAACGGCGACGAGGGCGACCCCGGCGCGTTCATGGACCGCATGCTGATGGAGGCCTACCCGCACCGCATCCTGGAGGGGATGGCCATCGCCGCCTACGCCATCGGCGCGCGCGAAGGCTGGCTCTACGTCCGCGCCGAATACGAGTTGGCCGTGCGGCGCATCCGAAAGGCCATCGAACAGGCCGAAGCGCGCGGCTTCCTCGGCGCGCGCATGTTCGGGACCGATTTCGGCTTGAAACTAGGCGTCATGCGCGGCGCCGGCGCGTTCGTCTGCGGCGAAGAGACGGCGCTCATCGCCTCGCTCGAAGGCCGCCGCGGCATGCCGCGCTATCGCCCGCCGTATCCGTCGGAGCAGGGGCTGTGGGGCTGCCCGACGAACGTCAACAACGTCGAGACGTACGCCTGCGTTCCCTGGATCGTGCGCATCGGTCCCTAGAAGTTTGCCGCGCTCGGCACGAAGCTCAGCAAGGGGTCGAAGGTCTTCGCGCTCGCCGGGCGGGTCGCGCGCGGCGGTCTGATCGAAGTCCCGATGGGCACGACCATCCGCGAAATCGTCGAAGAGATCGGCGGCGGCGTGCGCGACGGGCGCCACTTCAAGGCCGTGCAGATCGGCGGCCCGTCCGGCGGCTGCGTCCCAGCCGCGCTCGGCGAAACGCCCATCGACTACGAGGCGCTGACCAAGACCGGCGCCATCATGGGCAGCGGCGGCTTGGTGGTGATGGACGACACCACCTGCATGGTCGACGTCGCCCGCTTTTTCCTCGACTTCACCCAGAAGGAATCGTGCGGGCGCTGCACCTTCTGCCGCATCGGCACGAAGCGCCTGCTGGAGATTCTCGAACGCCTCTGTCGCGGCGAGGGCAAGCCGAAAGACCTCGATGATTTGGAAGAACTCAGCGAGCAGGTCAAACGCGCCAGTTTGTGCGGCCTTGGCAAGACGGCCCCGAACCCCGTGCTGACGACCCTGCGCTACTTCCGCGACGAATACGAGGCGCACGTCGACGGCCGCTGCCCCGCCGGCAAGTGCCCATCCCTGATTCGTTATGAAATCACTGACAAATGCATCGGCTGCACCCTCTGCGCCCAGGACTGCCCCACCGCCGCCATCTCGCCCACGCCCTACAAGCGCCACTCGATCGACGACGCCAAATGCGTCCGCTGCAACGCCTGCTTCGCCGTCTGCCCCGAAAAAGCCGTCTCCATCGTGCCGAAACATTGAGCGGCGTGGGCCGCTTATTCAGAAGGCTTCCCCTGCGGCGGGTTTGCCTTTCCCAGCCAATCGCGCAGCCGCTTTTCCAGCGCCTGGGCCACGACGCGGTGCCCGTATTCGTTCCGGCGCTG
>JAPLSS010000880.1 GCA_026398515.1 Candidatus Sumerlaeota bacterium
CTGTACACCGGGGTGAAGATCCCGGTCATTGGCCTGGGCACGTTCGGGTCCGACCGGTTTTCCCCCGAATCCATCGCCGAAGCGGTCAAGGGCGCCGCCGCGGTCGGCTACCGGCATTTCGACTGCGCGTCCGTCTATGGAAACGAAAAACTGATCGGTCAGTCGCTTCGCGAGATCCGGAAAGCCGGCGTCAAGCGCGAGGAGATGTGGGTGACCTCGAAACTGTGGAACGACAAGCACGCGGAGAAGGACGTCATCCCGCAGTGCGAGCAGTCGCTCAAGGACCTGCAACTCGACTACCTCGACTTGTATCTGATCCACTGGCCGTTCCCCAACTTCCACGCGCCGGGATGCGACGTCGCGTCCCGCAGCCCCGATGCCAAGCCGTACATTCACGAGAACTACATGAAGACGTGGCGCCAAATGGAGAAACTGGTGGAGATGGGCCTGGTCCGGCACATCGGCTCGTCCAACATGACCATCCCCAAGTTGAAACTCGTCTTGCGCGACGCCCGGATCAAGCCGGCCTGCAATGAAATGGAATTGCACCCCCATTTCCAGCAGCCCGAGTTCTTCCAGTTCGTCATCGACAACGGCCTCGCGCCCATCGGCTTCTGCCCCATCGGCTCGCCCACCCGCCCCGACCGCGACATGACGCCCGAGGACACGGTGGACATTCAGGACCCGGTCATCCTCAAGATCGCCAAGCGGCTGGGCGTTCATCCGGCGGTCATTTGCGTGAAGTGGGCGGTGCAGCGCGGCCAGGTCCCCATTCCGTTCTCCATTTACCGCAACGAATACCTCAGCAACCTGCAATGCACGGTCGCCACGCCGCTGACCGACGCGGAGATGAAGGAGATCGCCGGCATCGACAAGAATTGCCGCCTGATCAAGGGGCAGGTGTTCCTGTGGAAGGACAACCAGAGCTGGGAAGACCTGTGGGACCTGGACGGGCAGATCACCCCTCCCAAAGCTTGCAGCGACGTTTGAGCACGTAGTGACGCCTTTAGGCGTTGTCGTTTGAGACCAAACGCCTAAAGGCGTCACTACGTGCTCTCCCTGCGAACTCTCGCACTCCGCGCTCAAAACGTCAGCGCTCCATTCACCACCAACGTCTCACCGCTGATCTGGCGCGCCGCGTGGGAGGCGAAGAACAGCACGGCCTCGGCGATCTCCTCGGGCGTCTGCATGCGCGAGGTGTCCTGCGTGGCTGGGTCCTTCCCCTGGTTGCGCCACACCTGGAACGTCATCGGCGTGACCACGGTCCCCGGGCAGACGCAGTTCACCCGGATGTTGTCCTTCTTGAAATCCGCGGCCATCTGTTTCGTCAGCATCAGCACGCCGGCCTTGGCCGCCGTGTAGGCCGCAATGTTGGGGAACCCCTGCACCGAACACATCGAGCCGGTGTTGACGATGGCGCCGCCGCCCTGCTTTTGCATCACGGGAACCACGTGCCGCGACACGAGGTAGATGGACTTCAGATCGACCGCCAGGACGCGGTCCCAGACCTCCTCGGGCGTGTCGAGGATCGTGCCGCGCGGGGCGATGCCGGCGTTGTTGAACAAAATGTCGATGCGCCCGAAGCGATCGACCGCCTCCCTGGCCAGGCGTTCGGCGTCGGCCGCCGAGGCGACGTCGGCCTGAATGGCGAGCGCCTCGCCGCCCTTCTCCGCAATTATCCGCGCCGTCTCTTGGGCGCCCTCCAAAACCAGATCCACGACGGCGACCTTGGCCCCTTCCTGCGCGAACATGAGGCAGGCCGCCCTTCCGATGCCCGACCCTCCGCCGGTGATCAACGCGACTTTTCCTTGGAACCGCGACATGGTTCGTTCTCCTCCGCGGGATTCGTGGCGCGCTTGCGCTATGAGACGCATTGCTTAATTCGATGGAACGCAAACCGCAAGGACGCTTTACACGGCGCCGACGGGAGCGGCCTATTTGCCGGCGCGCTCGATGGAGGCAAGGCTCTCGATCAACAGGAAAAAACCGACCAACAGCATCAGGAACACCCACGCCGTGGCGATCGGCGGGAATTTCGCCAGCAGATAGGCCAGCACGCCATTGACCGCCGAGAAGTAATACACGATCAGCACGACCCGCCGATGGCTCAGACCCAGCGCCAGCAGGCGGTGGTGGAGGTGGCGCTGGTCGGCCATGAACGGATGGCGCCCGAGCGCGACGCGCCGCACGAAGGCGAACACCGCGTCGACCAGCGGCAGGGTCAGCGCCACGAGCATGGCCATCATCGCCGACCCCTTCGTGCCCGTTTCCAGCGTCAGAGTCGCCAGGCAGAAACCCAGGGTCTGGCTGCCCCCGTCGCCCAGGAACAGGCGCGCGGGATGGAAGTTGTGCGCGAGAAAGCCGACGCACGCGCCGACGAAAATGGCCGACAGAAGCGCCGCCGACGGCTGGCTCCAACTGGCGGAGACCCCGAGGACCGTCAGCCCGGCGATGGCGGCCACGCCGGCGGCCAGCCCGTCCAGCCCGTCGATCAGGTTCAGGGCGTTCATCAGCGCCACGTACCACGCCACCGTGATCGGCCAGCCGGGCACGCCGAACTCCATCGCCGGCCCGAACGGGTTGGTCAGCCGCTCGATGCGGAAGCCGCCCGCGTACATTAGCGCCCCGATGCCGGCCTGGACGGCGAGCTTGGCCCAGGGGCTGAGCGGGCGCCAGTCGTCCCATGCGCCCAACGCCAGCGACAGCGCCAGGCCGGTCAACAGGGCCGCGGTCATCGTCGTCTGGCCGAACAACAGCGCATTTGTCTCGGATGTCCACGGCGCCAGCCAGCGGGCCGCGCACAAGCCGCCGAGCATCGCCACGACCAGGACGATCCCGCCGCCGAAGGGGACCGGCCGCTCGTGCGCCTTGCGGCCCGTCGGTTGGTCCAGCCAACCGATCCGCCGCGCGCCCCATCGCGCGGGGAAGCCCGCCGCGACGGCCAGGACGGCCGCCGCCGCCGCCCCCGCGGCCAAGGTGGAAGCTGGCATGGTCATCGATGAAAGCCCGTCGCAATGCCGTGATGGGACCTATGGGACTTATAGGTCATAGGTCCTATAGCCTTGTCCCCGCGTTCACGGCCGGCTCGCCGGCTTCTCCTTCTTCGGCTCGCCGCCGCCCAAGCGCTTGTCGGCTTCCTGCAGCACGTCGGCCAGTTTCCCTTCCGCCACGACCTTCCCGTCCTCGCCGACGAGGAGCGCCCGTGGAATCTCAGTGACGATGTACGACGCGGTGGTCTTGCCCACGGGGGCCCCTTCGCGCACCCCCTCGTCGATGGCCACCGGGTAATCGATCCGGCGCTCCTTGACGAACGCCTCCAGCCGCGCCGGGTCGCCGCCCGGAGGATGAATGCCCACCAGCGCCGCCGGGTCATCCGAATGTTTCTTCCGCCACGCCACCGCCTGATCGACTTCGTCCCGGCTGGGCGCGCTCCATTCGGCGAAGAAATGCAGGATGGTCAGCTTGCCCTTTCGCTCCTCCAGGCTCACCGGACCGCCGTTCAGCCATCCGGAGGACAGGATCGGCTGCGCGGGCTTGTTCAGCATCGACAGGCTTTGCTTCGTCAGTTCCTGCCGCCGTTTTTCCATATCCTCGGCCTGCGCTTCGATCTGCTTCCATTCCTCGTCGGTGAAATGCTTCTTGTAGGGATAGATGAGCATCGGCTGGTGGCTCCAGTCGAAGACCTGCACGCCTTCCTTGAACTCCAAGGTGAAGAGGTCGTCCGCCAGCGGCTTGTCGACCTGGATCTCGGCGGCCTTCGTCACCCGCGTCGATTCCACGGCGCCGGCGTGCTGGGGGTCGATCATGAACAGCGTCTCGGTCTGGCGGAAGGGGAAGAACCTGCCCGGCGCCGCCTCGCGCCAGTCCTCGAATCCGTATTCCGCGTAGAGGACATACTCGAATCCCGTTTGCTTCTTCAGGTCGGCCATCGCCTGGTCTTCGGCGTCCAGGAGGAGCGACGGCCGACTCGCCAGTTTCCGCTCAAGAGTCTGGAGGAACTCGTCGGTGTGAACGCCCAGCGCGTCTTCCCCCTTGAGGACGCGCAGCCACGCCCGACCCGTGGCGGCGGCGAAATCGCCCGGCCCGCCGGCCAGGACTTCCTTCATCCGCTCCATCTCGAACTGGCGGATGAAGAGCGTCGGCCAGGTCGGCTCCTTCTCGATTCTCTTCTGAATGGCCAGCGCCAGGACGTCGGAGGTCTTTCCATCGGAGGCCGCGGCGCAGATCCGATTCAGGACGCATTGCGCGTGTTTCATTTCCAAGGCGTTCGCGTCTTCCAGGACCGCCGGCATCGTCCAGACTTTGAGGAAGGCCAGACGGCCGCTATCCTGGCTGATCCACCATTCCTGTTTCACGCCGGTGCGATTGGGCAGCCGGTTGGCGATGACGCGATAGGAGCGCCCGTCGCGCAGTTTGACGCCCAGGTCTTCAAATGCGCAGAGCGGCGGCTCCGTATACGCGTGCGCTTCGACGACGGAGGGATTCCACCAAACGTCGGCGGAGGTCACCCGACCGATGTTGAAGGAGGTCAGAAGGGTCGGCGTAAGTTTGACGACGGTCTGATCCAGCGCGTAGTGCTCCTGGCCGGTGATCGCCTGTTTCTCATACATCCGCGCCTCGTGGCCGTCGAACACGCGCCGATCGAGGGCGACGCCTTCCTTGTCGGACAGCCAAGCCAGGCGTTTCGCGTCCCAGGCCAGCAGGATTCTCGCGGACGAGCGCTGCGGCTCGCCCAGCAGGATGGTCTGCGTCATCGTGCTGCTGAAATCCATGTTCGGGAACTTCTGCTTCTGCGCCGCGAAGCGCAGGGCCACCGCTTGATCGGACTTGGCCGACTCGCTGGTGAACCGGCCCAGGAACGAGTTGGCCTTCCAGAGCCACGCCTCGTCGCCGCGAACCTTCTGGACCAGAGATTCCAGC
>JAPLSS010000424.1 GCA_026398515.1 Candidatus Sumerlaeota bacterium
AAGCCGGATCTGCTGGTGATCCTCGACTTGCCGGTCGAGGAGGCGCTGCGGCGCGTGCACGCCGGCCGCAACGGCGAGACGGATCATTTTGAGGAGGCCGACTCGCTGCGGCGCGTGAAAGCGATTTTCGACGCCATCAACGATCCGTTCGTCCTCCGCCTCGACGCCCGCCGATCCGAAGCGGCCATCGCCGAGGTCATCTTGAAGCGAATCGAGGCGCTGCTGGCGGCGTAGGCGTCCCCGCCCGCGCGGTGTTTGGCGGCAGGCCTCGAAGCGGCGCAGGCTGGAATACTTACGCCACGACGACCGGAAGGTCGCACGTGCGAGCCCGATGCATTTCCATTTCCGATGAAACGCCTGCTGATGATCGCCTACGACTTCCCGCCGCTCCTTCCGGGCGTGCGCAGGGTTGTGGCGTTCGCGCGTTATCTGCCGGAGTTCGGCTGGCGGGCCGACGTGTTGACCGTCAAGCCGGTGAGGTCGTGGGCGTACGACGCGCAGCCGTTGGAGGATTTGGAGAAGCGAGGGGTGCGGATTTTCCGATGCGGATCGTGGGACCCGCATCGGTTTGCCTACCTGGCGAGCCGGCTCCGCTCCAAGACTCGCAACACGGCGAGCATGGAGTCCCGCCTTCAGGCGGAACGGCTGACCGGGGTCTCAACTCCGATCCCACGCATTCCGCCTGAAGGCGGGACTCCATACTCGCCGTTTGGCAAGAGGGCGCTCGATTGGCTGCGCCGGCATTGGTTCTGCCCCGACGACCGGGTCGGGTGGGTGGGGCCGGCGTCGCGCATGGCGGTTCATCTCGTTCAACGCGAAAAGCCCGACGCCGTCTGGACGACTTCGTTTCCGCACTCGGCGCACCTCGTCGGGCTTCGCGTCAAGGAACGCTTCCCGCGCCTTTCGTGGATCGCCGATTTCCGCGACGGCTGGACGCAGAACGCCGATTTTTTTGCTCCCCTTTCGCTCCGTTTGCGCGTAAAAAGCATGGTTCTGGAGCGTCAGGTCGCCGCGTGGGCCGATGCCATCGTCGGCATTTCCGACGCGCTGACCGCGCATTTCCGCGATTTGGCGGGCGAACGCGGCGATGCGCGACAGCGCCTGGAGACGATTCCAAACGGCTTCGACCCGGCGGACCTCGAGGCGGCGCGGCCGCGCGAATGGCCGGGGTTCACGTTGGCTTACGCCGGCACGCTGCACGGGTCGCGCTCCGCGGAGCCGCTGTTCGCCGCGGCGGCCGAGGCGGCGAAGCTTGACGAGGCGATGGGGCGGGATTTGCGCCTGTTGTTCGTCGGGGCGTTTGGAAAGGACCTCTGGGATTGCGCGGAGCGATTCGGATTGCGCGAGCGGGTGATCGCCGTCGGCCCTCTTCCCTACCGGGAAACGCTCGGCGCGCTCAAGGGCGCCGGGGCGTTGGCCGTGCTGGTCGCGCGCGAGCCTAACGCGGCGATCATGATGACGCAGAAGGTGTTCGAGTGTCTGGCGCTGGGGCCGCCCGTGCTGGCGCTGGCGCCGCCGAGCGCGTGCCGGACATTGGTGGAGCGAGTCGGCGGCGCCGTCGCGGTCGATCCCGACGATCCGACGGCGGCGGCGCGGGCCTTGTGCGAAATCCGCCGCCGGGCGCAATCGGGCCAATGGCGCCGCGCCGCGCCGGAAGCCTTGGCGCCTTACAATCGGAGACACCTCACGCGCGATTTGGCGCGTTTGCTCGATGAGATGTGCGGGGTTTGAAGAAAGATGAATGTCGTAACACACTGGATCGGGAGAGGCAATTCCTGGGGGCGCGGACGGCCTCACTCGCAACTTTCCATGAGCGGTTGCCGGGAGCTCATGCTCCAGGCGGCTCTCTTGGCGTGCGTCGCCACGCTCGCTTTCGCGGGGCGCGCCTCGGCCGCCGTGGCGACGATGGAGAACTTCCCGTTCCACAAGGGAATGGTCCTGGGATTGTTTCACGAAGACCCGAACATCTCCTACGAATCGGCGCTGGATGAGATCATCGCCTTGGGGTGCGACTCGGTGTCGCTGGCGGTGGTGATTTTCGAGGACGACTACAACTCGTCATTCCTCTACGAGAAAACCGGCCGCACGGCGCCGGACTTTCGGATTCGGGAAACTGTCAACCTGGCGCGCGCGCGGGGCCTGCGCGTGATGCTGTTCCCCTACGTGCTGCTGACCGCCGCGAGCGAGGGCAAATGGCGCGGCGCGCTCGATCCGAAGGACCCCGGCATGTGGTGGCAGTCCTACACGTCGCACCTGCTGCGCTTCGCCAAGATCGCCCAGGACTGCGGCGCCGAGTCGCTGAGCATCGGCTCGGAACTGGCCAGCATGGAGAAATACGACCGCGAATGGCGCGCGCTGATTCATGAGATCCGCAATACGTACGGCGGCATGCTGACTTACACGGCCAACTGGGACCACCGCGATCTCACGTTCTGGGACGAGTTGGATTACCTCTCCATGTCGTCGTACTTCGAGTTGACCAAGAAGCCGAATCCGACGCTCGACGACCTGACGCAGGGATGGAAACCGTTCTACGATGATATCGTCTCCTGGTATCAACGAACCGCCAAGGGGCGGCCGCTGGTGATGGCCGAGGTCGGCTACACCAGCCAGCAGGGGACGTCGCAATACCCCTGGGACTACACGCGCGACGTGCCGGTGAACCTCGAAGAGCAGAAGCTATGCTATGAAGCCTTCCGCAAGGTCTGGGACGGCGCGCCGTTCATCCGGGGCGTGTATTTTTACTGCTGGTTCGAGGAAGGCGGCCCCAACGACGCGCACTACACCCCCCGCGGCAAGCCGGCGCTCGATGTGGTCAAGGATTGGTTCCTGCCAAAGCAGTAACCCACCGAGCCGAACCTGGCCCGCGGAACGCGCGGAAAGGCTCGTCCATCCGTGCCCGTCCATGTGCGTCCATGCCCGTCCGTGCCCGTCCGTGTTCGTCCGTGCCCGTCCGGCTACGGCATCGGCTGGTCCGCCGTGGGGCCGTACGTCGACGGCACCGGCGCGCCGAGGAGCCGCAGGTAGACCGTCAACTGCCCGCGGTGGTGGATCAGATGGTGCGTCACCATGCTGCGGATCGCGGCCTCTCGCGGAAGCGACAACAGGACCTTCTCGCCCCGACGCAAGGTCCAAATCGCCGACAGGAAGGCGTCGTCCTTGTCCTTCAGCGCCGGTTCGAAAGAGGCGATCTGTTCTTCGAGGAACCGAAGGAGATCCGCCCGATTCGCCGGGGTGAACGGCTTGAACGACCAGCCCGCGGGCGCCGCGAAGTCGAGCTCGTTCATCTTGAACCAGGACGCCAGCCGGGGAATCTCGGCGACGTGCCCGGCCAGCCGTCCCAACGTCATTGACTTCTCGTGCGGCTTGTAATCCAGACGCTTCTCCGGAACCGCCTCCAGCACCCGCCGCGTGGCGGGGACTTCGCTCAGAAAACCGGCGATCAACCCTTGACTGATTGTCATCTTGAGGCCTCCTCGCGTTCGTTCTTGGGAATGGATTTCGGGCCGGCGCGCCGAGCATCTCGGAACGACGGCGACAGCGACAGCGCGCGTTCCGACCAGATGGCCCAACTCTTGCGGCCCGTTTCCGGGAGTCGAAAGCAAGAATCCTGCCTTAGACCGCATTTCTCACCCACAAGGCGGTTTCTGGGGGCGCGGACGGCCACG
>JAPLSS010000334.1 GCA_026398515.1 Candidatus Sumerlaeota bacterium
TCGGGGGTGGCGAAGCGTTTCGGCTTGCCGTCTTTCCACTCGGGCGTGAAGGTGACCTTCTTGATGCGCGGCAAGAGAACCGAGTTGAAGTAATCGCCCATCTCGACGAGGATGAACTTGCGTTGGCCACCGTCTTCGCGATTCAGGTTGATCACTGCGTGGCCAGTGGTTCCGGAACCGGCGAAGTAGTCAAGAACGACTGCGGACAAATCATCTGCTGCACCAATAACTCTTACACAATCTTCTACAGCATGGATTGATTTCGGATAAGAAAAGGGCGATTCTTTAAATAAATCCTTAAGCGTCTTTGTTCCATATTCCGTAGCAGAGTACTTTGTATCTGTCCATAACGTCAATGGCGTAGTGCCCGCTGTTTTAGAACGGTACTTATAGTAAACTTGCGGAGTACCATTTCTGGGAATGCGTGCTAGAAACTGAGAATAATCCTTACGTACATTTTCTTCACTCCAACGCCAATTTTTTTCCCGGCCATCATCATCAATTGGATATATCACTACAACATTTTCATCAGGCACATCCTTCAAAATCCATTCACGTTGAGCTTCAACCCATTCCATTTGTGGAATACGGATGGTCCCGTTCTCCAAATTCGCAAAAATCGGGTAAAATTGACGCTGACCATCTTTCCTGTCAGAGTTTGACCCCTCACGTCTCAAATTCCTGTATTCAAATATGCCTTTAGAATCTGTATGGTCAAAACGTTCTAATTGATCTGCCGTTCGTGGTACCCTGCAAATTTTTCCTAAATAAGAATTCATATAAAATAATGCATATTCATGCGTTAATGCAAAACCTGTTTCCGACGGCCGACCTGACGGGTTAATTCTGATAGGAACAATCCCAGCTTCATTAGATTTGCCAAAAACATCATCAAGAATAAAACAAATTTCGTTCAACTCGACATCGTCAATTGTTGTACACAATACTCCCTCTTGCTGCATTAATCCTCGTGAAATAGATAATCTATCCTTAATTAGCGCCATCCATGATGAGTTTTTATATTCATTTTTGTAAATAATTTCAGATGCCGAAGTGTTATACGGCGGATCGATATAGACGCACTTCACTTGCTCACGATACCGCACCTGCATGACCCACAGCGCCTGAAAATTCTCGCTGTGGAATAGGACGCCGTCGGTCTGCTCGTCCACATCTCCCATCGCTTCGAGTAGGCGAGCAGTAAATCCAGTGTCAAAATACTGCGTGTCCACCACCAGCGTCGGATGCGCCCTCAGGAGCTCCGGATTCAGCTTCTTGCTGTACCCCGGCTTCATTAAGTCGCCCTTTATTATCTCGTCGATGGCAAAGAGCTTCACCCATTCCTCGCGCTGGGCGGCGTTGGAGGCGATTTCCGGGTAGAACGCCTCGGGGATGCAGCCAAACGTAATGCAGTAGTGAGTCTCGACCACGAACTTCTTCTTTAGCCATAACTTCTTCTGAAAGTCCTCAAGCTGTGCGAGGAAGTCGATGATCTTGCCCGCGATTTTGCGTATGACCTTAATCTTGGAGAGGTATTGCTCGACGCGCGGGGCGGTCTCGTTCTCCACGTCGTCGAGGTGCATGACCTCGTTCTTGATGTAGAAGTCGAGCTCTCGGCGCAGGAAGTCGCCCAGGTCCTTGTGAATGAAGTAGTCGAATGTGTTGATCTTAGTGTAGCGATTGAGGTGGGCCTCAAGGCGGGTGTAGTCGGCATTCTCGCCACTGGCCATAACATGCGGCTTACCCAGCTCTGCGATCCAAAGGGCGAGGGAGGCGTGCGTCACCGCCAGCACACGCTGGGCGGCAAGCGCGCTTAGGTCTTTATGGGCGGGCGGCTTGGCCTTGCCCTCGCGGGCATCCTCGGGCCAATCGGTTAGTGTCGCCGGGCGGTACTCGAATCGGATCACCAAATCCTTGCCGTTCTCTCCATCCTCCTCGGCAATAAAGTCAAGGCCTGATTCACCGGGGGCCACCAGGATGAACACGCGGTCCTTGCCCTCGGCGGCCTTGACGTTGCCATGCTCGTCCTCGGCTGCGTCTATGAGGCGGAAGTGCACGCGCATGGGTTTTTTGTCGTCGTCCGGCCGCAGGCGAAAGGCGTAGTCGCGCAGATACTCGCTGGTCTTGATGTAGTATTGGTCCTTGTTGGCCCAGTGGAGTGTGACCTCCTCGCCCTCGTAGGGGATGGCGTAGACGCCCGGCTTGTAAACGCGCTTAGCTAGGAAGTCACCCTCGGAGTAGTAACGGCGGAAGAAGCTGAACAGGTGGTCGTAAACCTCGCTCTCCAGCGCGTCTACATCCACAGCGTCGCTCTTGAGCCGGGCGCGCAGGTCCTTGACCTTGGGCGACTGCGCGGATTCCATGCCCGCGGCCTCGATGCCAGCGATGACCTTGGCCAACTCTTTTTCGATTTCGGCCTTGTCGGCGGTCTTGTAGAGCGCAAACGCCGCCTGCACCTGCGGTAACAGGTCCTTATCGAGGAACTGCGACACCTCGGCGCTCTTGGCGTGCATGATGCGATAGAGGCCGAAGTCCAGATCCGGCTGGTCGAGTTGGAACAGCTCTTTCAGCAGGGTTTTCATTTTGTCGTATTTCTGGCTCATTTTGTGTTCCGTTCCTAGTGCTTCGTTGCTGCGCTGGCCTTCTAAATGACCGTCCAGCGGATGGTGAAGATCGTCTCCGTCTCAGTGCGCTGCGCTAGCCGTTTTTCGAGCTGGTCGATGAGTTGGTCGCGCTTTCCCATGATCTCGTCCTCGACCTTGAAAATCTCCTGCCGCTGGCGACGCTGCTGGCGCTCGAGCTTCTGGATCTTCTCCTGAATCTCGTGCTGCTCTTCGAGCGTCACCGCCTGCCGCGCTTGCCGTCGTAGAGCCTTGATCTGCTCCTTGGTATCCGCGAGCGCCTTCTCAGCCGAGAGCACCATGTCGTCGGCCCACTTCTCGAGCTTCTCTCTCGCCTCGTTGAAGTGCACGCTGTTGTGCTCCAAGGAACGACTGACGGTTGCCTTCGCGTGGCGCTCAGCCTCGGCGGCTAGCCGATGCGCCGCGGCTGGCGGTATGGGACTCGCCCCCTGGGTGAGCCCCGCGCAGGCAAAAAGTTTCTCCATCGTCTCCTGGTCAAGCGAGCCCCCGGCGTCGTCGAAACCTGAGAAGAGCAGGTACTCCTCGCGTTCGTAGGATTCGATGGTGAGCCGGGTTAACGCCAGGTAGCCGTTTATGCCGCGTAGGGCCTCGACCACGGAGATACGCGCCGGGTGGTTCGTTATATCGAACACGATCGCTTCGAACGGAGTGCCCAGCGCCTTTGCGCAGTCTACGACGTGCTCACCGAGCGGATGCGATAGGCGGTAGAGGAAGAAGCCCTGCTCCGCGCCCCCATCCTCAGCGGCACGGGGGTGGGACTTCGAGATCATGTGGTAGCGGCCCCTTGGAATATCGTCGCGGGGAGGCTGGTGGAGATCGAAGGCTAGCGCCTCGTCGTCGAACCGGGCCCTCTCGCCAAGTATGAAGCGGGTAACCGACCAGAAGCGTCGGCCGACCCGGTCGAGCTGAGCCTTCGCGTCGTCGAGCTGCAGCCGCAGGCGTTGATGCACGTCCTCGTCGAAGTGCTCGAACAGCGTCCGGCGCGTGTCGTCCATGCGCGTGCGGATCTGCTCGTCCATCTCTGCCTGGAGGGCATGGAACGCCGCGTCGATCTCCTCGGGCGTGCGGCACTCCTGGTAGATCGCCAGTATCCGCTTCTCGAAGTCGACGCCGGACTCGATGCTGCCGAGGACCTCGTCCGAGGCGCCGAAGACCCCGCTGAAGAGATTGAACTTCTCGGTTAGAAGCTCCAGGACCCGGCGATCTGCCTCGTTGCGCTCGTTCAGGAAATTGATCACGACAACGTCATGCTTCTGACCGTAGCGATGGCAGCGGCCGATGCGCTGCTCGATACGCTGGGGGTTCCAGGGCAGGTCGTAGTTTACGACTAGAGAGCAAAACTGTAGGTTGAAGCCTTCTGCCGCAGCTTCAGTGGCGAGCAGAATGGTCGCCTCGTCGCGGAAGTGCTCGATGAGCGCCGTGCGCACGTCCACCGCGCGCGAGCCGGAGACGCGGCCGGTATCGCGGTTCCGCTCGACCCAACGCTCATAGATGGCGGTAGCCTCCGGCCCGCCGTTAGTACCGTTGAAGAGCACGACCTGTCCCCGATAGCCGTGGGCATCTAGGAAGGTCTTCAGGTATTCTTGCGTTCGCCGCGACTCCGTAAAGATCAAGGCCTTGCGCGCGGCACCCGTCACGGCCATTTGGTCGAAACCTATCTCGAGGGCCTTGATCAGCGTCTGCGTCTTGGTATCGATACCGATCCCGCGTGCCCAGGTTGCGAGCCGCTGTAGGATATCGATTTCCTCGGCAAGCTGCTGCCGATCGATGGCGATCGGGGGTTCCTCTGCCTCCTCAGTTGGCTCATCGTCCGCAAGAATCTCGTCGAGCAAGTCGTCCTCGATCTCCTCTGCTTCGATCAGGCGCTCGGCAAACTCGGGGTCGCTTCTCGCTCGTTCGTCGCGCAGGGTCTCCAGTCGGACACGCAGGGTATCGAGTGTTCCGGCGATGGCATGAGAGGATGAAGCGAGCAGCTTGCGGAGGATCAGCGCCGTCAGATGCCGCTGCCGATGGGGAAGGGCATAGCTGTTCTCGCGCTGAAGGAAGGCGGAAACCGCCTCGTACAATGAGTGCTCGTTGTCCGTTGGTTTGAACGGGCGCGTAATGGCGTGCCGCTCGGTGAAACGGATATACTCGGTCACCTGATTGCGCAAGGTGCGCTTGCAGAAGGCGGCAAGGCGCTGCCGCAGGGCCTCAAGGCTGCTGCCCGCGCCGGCATACTGGGTGCGGAAAGAGTTGGCGTCGCCGAACAAGCGCTCGTCTATGAGCGTCGAGAGGCCATACAGTTCGAGCAGCGTGTTCTGCAACGGTGTCGCGGTCAGCAGGAGCTTGCGGCAATCCTCGGTGGCCCAGCGGATGCCCTGCCCGACCTTGTTGCTCGGCCGGTAGGCGTTGCGCAGCTTATGCGCTTCATCAATGACCACGAGATCCCATGTGATCGCCTTCAGCTCTTCACGTAGGATGTTCGCGTAATTGTGGGACATGACGAGGATAGACTGCGGCGCCAGGGGCGCCTTGCCGCTACGCACTGCTTCTCGGTACACCTTCGCATCGAGTACCGAGACGGGCAGGTTGAATTTCTCCTGGAGCTCCAACGCCCACTGCTTGCGGATTGACGCCGGGCAGATCACAAGCAATCGGCGCTTGCGCTCCGCCCAGAACTGGCAGAGCACTATGCCAGATTCGATCGTCTTTCCGAGCCCCACTTCGTCGGCCAGGATAACGCCCTTGGAAAGCGGCGACTGCAAGGCGAATAGGGCCGCTTCGATCTGGTGTGGATTGAGATCGACCGCGGCATCGAAAAGGGACATGGAGAGCCGGTCCATACCATTTACAGCTCTGCGGGTCAGGTCGTGGGCAAAGTACTTGGCGTGGTAGGGTGTAAGTCTCATCGGCGATGTTAGCACAATTTAGCACTCAAACTGGTCCAATAAATGGGGGGCATATCCCCAAGCTCAACAAGGGGTTTGTTGTTTTTAGTATTACGCATGAGCTTGGAACTCTCTCTCAACCGACTCCCAAAATAGCAGGATGGGATTATTATCGTTTTCTTGGCGGTTAGAATCAAACAAAAACTATGGCTAGGATTGCCTACGGGTGAGGTAAATTTGAATGAACGCTCCGCTTTGGATTACATATGCGTGGTCCGACAACGCATTGGGAGACTTCGACTATTTAATTCAAGATCTTTCTCGGGCCGGAATCTCAGCGAAATACGACAAGATTTCTATCATACCTGGCCGCAAACTATGGGCTCAGATTGCAGACCGAATTTTCTCGGATTCCTTAGCGGGGTGGGCCTACCTCATAACGCCGAATAGCCTAGCAAGTACAGCGTGCCAGGAGGAACTTGCTTATGCGCTTCAGCGCGCCCTTGAGAGCCGTGGTGATGAATTTCCTTTGATCGGTCTTCTTCATGGCGTTTCTATTAGTGACGTCCCTTTAGCTCTACGAGTTCGTTTATGCGTGAATCTAGCTAACCCAGACTGGATCGAAGAAATCCGTGAAGCTATAACCGGGTCAGTGCCTCGACGTTCGGTACCAGAACAAAAGCCGCTCATCATCAAGATTCATCGACAGTACCTCGGTCAGTCTGACAAAGTGGCAGTCGAAATTTGCCCACGGTTCGGAGAACTGCGATATTGGCGTTTGGCTTTCCCAAGTTCAGGTCCACAGCCTGTTGCTTGGGGTACCGGCCCGGCAAATGGAAGAGGAATAGGTGCTATCAAGACGGAAGTAAAAAAGGGAGAATTTCCCGACATTGAAGGAATACCAATGAAGTTTGTTGGCGCAGGTAATCCTGTCACTCCGTCAACATCTGCATACGCCGTCTTTGATAGGGAGCTTCCTCAGAAATGTTTCTTCGGGGTCGCGAAAAAACCATACGGGAACATGGTAACGGGAGGCGTTTATTTAGGGTCTGCTGAATAATGTTATCACCAACGGAACATGCAATCCAGCCGCAGGCGGCGCCTGTCATTTCGACTCCCTTTCGGCCTCGATCTGCGCCTTTCTCACGCTCTCTTCAACGCCGTCTTCAAGTTCATCGCCAGCA
>JAPLSS010000552.1 GCA_026398515.1 Candidatus Sumerlaeota bacterium
CGCCGCGCCGGCGGCGGCCTGTTCCAACGCACGGCGGCGCACGGCGACGGGCAGCGCCATCAACGCTTCGAAGAACGCCCGCAGGCCGTCGCGACTCGGAGATTGCCGCAACGGCGCCAGGCAGTCGCGCAACGCCGACGCGCCCAGCCGCTCGAACAGGGGCGGAATCGTCTCGGGGCGGCGGAACCCGACGAGCGCGAAGAACTCGGTCAACGCGCACAGGAGTTCCGGCTTGTGGTTGTCGTCGCGATAGTTGCGAGCCGGCGCGTCGAGGGGAATGCCGGCGGCGTTCTCCCGCGCGAAACCCTCGCGCGCCTGTTCGAGGTTCGGATGCGCCTGGATGGACAGGGGCTCTTCCGCGGCCAGCACTTTGAACAGGAACGGCAGCTGATTGGCAAACGCCTCGGCCACGGCCGGCCCCAGGATTTCCCGCGGATACGCCGCGATGGCTTCGTTCAACGGGATGCGCTGGTCGCCGCACACCAAGCGCGACGGGGCCTTGGGATGCGCGCCCATCCACAACTCGGCCTGCGGCTCGTCGCCGGGGTTGGGCTGGCCTATCAGTTCCGGGATGGCGGTCTTCGATCCCCAGGCGTACGTCTGGATCGTGGGCTTCAGCAAATGGATTTGCGAGAGCATGGGCGCGCATTCCAATCCCCTGGCCTTCGACGAAGAACGACGTTTCCTGGGAGCGCCGGCGTCCTCGCCGGCAATGAAAATCGCTCAAGTGATCATAACCGCCGGCGAGGACGCCGGCGCTCCCAGGAAACGCCTCCTTTGCTGCGTTATCAGTGTCGCCATGTATAACGTTCCCGCCCGCGACTTTGGCCGTCCCGCGCCACGAGCGCGCCTGAATCGCTCACCGCGGGCGGATGCGGCAGACCCGGACCAGCGCTTCGGGCGAATAGACGGTCTCCAGGCGCGGCGAAAGCGCGAAACGCGTCCACAGCGCCCACTCCTCGCCGCTGAAGCGGCGCCGCAGGTAATCGTAGTTCGTGCCGCCCTGCCCCAACGGAACGCCTCCGCCCAGAACGCTCGACGGCCCTTCGGCGACGAAGCGCGCCATGACTTCGGGCCGCTCGCTTTCGTCGCGGGCGCTCTCCAGCGTTTGCTCGCTCGCCAGGGCAAGAGGCGCAAACAACTCCGCGTAGTTGAACACGATCAGGGTCGTGCCATGGGCGAGCAGGCGGTCGAGGGCGGCGTCGGGATTGGGCGTCTCGCGCAGGAGTCGCAGAACGGCCGGGGTGTCGAACCAATCGGCGGCGCGCGGCGGATTCAGCCGGTAGAACGGCGCGTCGAAATAGAAGGTGCGGTGCTCGCCGGCCAGGAGGACCGTCTCGCCGGGCGCCGAGTTGCGATTCACCCAATCGGCGGCGGCGTAGTAGTTGAGGCTGCGGTTCAAGTAGGACTCGGGGCTTTCGCGCGCGAACGCGCAGGGCAACGGATTGGGCTCGTGGGCGGTCACATAGCGCGCGGTCCACAGCGACTGCGAGAGCAACACCAGGCACGCGCCCCAGCGGGCGAAAACGCGCGAGGGCGTCCCCCCGCGCGGCGCCGCGCCCCATGCCGCCAGGAAGGCCGCCAACAGCGCGCACACGGGCAGCAGGAAGCGACTGCTCTGATACGTCGCCGCCCAGGTGAGGAACAAAAACACGATGAAGATCGCCGAGAGCCAGGCATACGTTGACCATGATTCGCCGTCGTTTTGACTTCTGGCTTCTGGCTTCTGACCTCTCCTTCTCCACAGTCCGACCAGTCCGACGACCGCCGCCACCGGCGCCATGAATAGAAACAGCGGCCCCAGCGCCCAATCCTCAAACGCCGTCGGCCAGCGATACGTATGCCAAGGCAGCAACGCCAGGCGCAGCGCCTTCTCTCCCATCGTTTCGTTCCGCGCCCGCCGCCATGCTTCGTCGTCGGGCCGCGGCCGGCCTTTCGATTCCCGTTCCTGCGCCCGCGCCCGGAGCAGCGCCTCGGCCGTGCCCTTCTCGCCCGCTTTCATTCTATAGAAGGCGGCGTTCTCTTCGCTCCAATCGCGTCCGTCGAAGCGTTCATAGGCGAGCGGGTAGACGGGGTTGCCGGTTGTGATGACGTTGCGCGCGAGCCATGGAGTGCAAATCGTGACAGCCAACAAGCCGAAGCGAACCGCCGCCAATAGGCCCAATTTGATTCGGCGTCCGGCGGGAGCGGCGCGCCAAGCCAGGATTCCAACCGCGAGCGTCCCCAGCGCGACGGGAAGCAGATTGGTGTACTTGGTGGCGAAGGCCGCGCCGCCGAATGCCGCCGCCAGCGCCAGCCCGCGCGGCCCGGGCCGTTCGGCCCAGCGCGCAATCGCCCAGATCATGGCCAATAGATAAGCGAGCGACCCCACGTCGACAAACGCCCAGGTGGCCAACGGGCCCGCCACCGGATTCGTGAGCAGGAGGCACGCGGCCGCGACGCCCGCGTGCGGAAACCGAGAGCGCCGCGCGTCGGATTCGTCGCCCCGCCGCGCCAGCGATTCGGCGATCAACCCCAACGCGCAGCACGACAGCGCAAGATACACGAGATGAACCAAATGCGCCCCGGCGGGCAAGCCGAGCAGGAGCGCCAGGGCGAAGTTCATCTCCACCAGGAACGGGAAATTCGAAAACGCCGAGCCCGACAGGTAGAAGATGCGCCGCGCCTTGATCCACTCCGCCGGCGCGGCCAGGTGATAGCGCAGCGCATCCGACTGAATCGGCGGCGCCAGCGCGCCGGCGAAGAGAAGAATTCCGACAAGCGCCGCCACGCTTAGGAAAATCCAATCGCCCGCGCGCGCCGCTCCGAGCAGTCGGCGCAGGTCCCGCCACAGGCCCTTGCGCTCGCGCCCGATGTTGATCACGGCCTGGACCGCGAGGCCGCCGAGAAGCGCCGGCGCGGTGATGCGCCCCCACAATCCCGCCACGCCAAGCGCGAACACCAGGAGCCCCAGGCCCGCCGTGCCGAGCAGAGTCCCGGCGAACCAGCGCTCGCGCCGGCGCTGCTCCGGCCCCAGCGCCGCATGGGCGAACGGAACGCCCAGCCCAAACGAGGCCAGAACGAAAAAGAAGCCGAACAGACGGGTCTTGGCAAGCGGCCAGACGAGCGAGAAGTCGAACTGGCCGGTGGAGAAGACCGCGGCGATCCCGCGGCCGATGTCGGCCACGCGCCATCCCTCGCCGAAGCGGAAATCGACGGCGGCGACCGCGCCAAGCCACAACAACAGCAGGATTGCGGCGGCGCGCGCGAGGCGGGAGCGCATGGCGTCGTTCATGTCGAGCAGGGTAGTCGGCGGCGAGGATTTTTGCAAAGGGTTCCGCGCGCCGGCAGTTGGTCCGTCCTGCCGGGCGGACTCGCCGGACGCATCTCCCGATGCGGCCCGTCGATGGCAAACGGAGGATTGTTTGCCGCCCGCCGTCGCCCGCGCCTCTAATAGCCGCAATGATAGACCCCGTTGCGGCAGGGCGCCGGGGTTCGCAAGAGAGAGCCGGCCGCGCTCGATCGCGGGCGCCGTATTTTAT
>JAPLSS010000345.1 GCA_026398515.1 Candidatus Sumerlaeota bacterium
GGCCAGCAGGACAGCCACGCCGACGTGGCCCCCCGACTCCGACGCGTCAAACGAGCGCAACTGGCCGGAGAACTCATGGGCGCGCGGGCCGCGGTCGCCGACCAATTCCGCGGAGCGGGCGTAAAGGTTCTGCTCGGCGAAGCGAACACTCTCCATGAACGGCGGCGGGGCCGGCCGATTCAGGATCTTCACCCCACTGCCCGGACCTTCGTTGAACTCGATGCGATACAGGCCGTGGTGTTCCGCTGTGTCGCCAGGACTGATGGTCCAGACCTGGCCGGGCGGGAGCGGGTCGGAGCTAATGCTGTTCTCGCTTTGCAGTTCCGGCGTCGTGACGAACTTCTCCACGCCCTCCTGGCCGATCACGTAGCTGAAATGCGTGTTGCGGAACTCGGCCGCGCCGATCTGCTTTTGTTGTTCCTTGACTCGACGACGGCACTCCAGGGCCAATCGCACGGCCCATTCCAGGTCTTCCTCGAGCGCGAGCGCGTCAGGATTGGGATGCAGGAGTTTCAGCAGCCCGCAGATCGTCTTCTGCGTGCCGGCGATGTCGCGCCCCGACAACGCGCCGCCGAACCGCACGCGCCCCTGGAGCATCGACGCCCGGCTCTGGTTTCGCAGATGGGTTATGCACTCTGAAAGGAAGTCGCTTACCAGCCCAAAATGGTTCGTCAGCAGGTCCGGCGATGTCTTGAGGATCGCCCATCCCGGCAGGTAGGCGTGTATGCGGTCCATGAAGGCCGTGTCGTGCCGCATTTCCGGCGGCAGTGGCCCGAACAGGTGCCCTCGTCGTAATCAGGACTGCCCGCCATTGCCTTCTCGAAAATGGATGGATTCGAGGTCATCCCCCGCAGTCCATCCTGCTCGATCATGCGCCGGAGCTCGCCGCCGGCAATCAGATCGCGCCGGATGTAGAGCATCTCTCGAAAGTCTTGTTCGATTAGTGGCGTTTCCCGTCCTGTGATTTTCGGAGTTTTCCGGAAACAAACTTTCGGGAAACGCTATAGTCCAACCAGGTGGACTGTCCGAGCGCCTCCAACTGTTTCAAGCGGTTGTATTGCATCGGAATGCCTCTTGTCTTTCGGACGCCGCCGCGCCTCGGAAATCGGTCTAAACTTGCCCGAATCGAACAACGTCGCGATCTTTGCCGTCGGGGCGTTTGCGGACAAAGAGAATACGGCGGGCAGAGATGCCTGCCCGCCGTCGAGAGTGGCGGAGCTCTGCGGCCTTCGCGTTGGAAAGAAATAAACAGCGAAGGCAGCCCCATCGCTCACATCTTCTTCAATTCGTCGGCTGTCAGCGTCTGGACGACGTTCCCATTGGCGTCGGTCAGGAGAATGTCGCCGTTGGCCGTTGGAACGACCCCTCCGGCCACCCCGCCGCGCTCGTCGAGAACCGAGAACGATCCGTCGCCCTGCTTGACGAACTGGCGCACGGCCAGGACGGCGCCGCCGCGCGAGATCGTCAGCATGGCTTCGCTGCCATCGTCCGACGGAACGAACGCGGCTTCTGCGCCGTCGGCGGCCGTGGCCTGGCTGACCTTAATGTGCGTGCTGCCCGTCCAGAACTCGACCAGGTTGAAGATGAACACGTCGCCCAAGGCAGCGATCTGATAGACGGGGATGATCATCAGTCCCCACATAACCAGCGTCTGTGCCAGCTTGTCGTCGGTCACGTCGCCGTTGAAGTTATACACGCCCCTCGTCAGCGCAAAGCGTCCAAAGCAGCCGGTGGCCACCGGCGTGAAGAGCAGGAGCGCGACGAGCGCCGTCCACCGGAAATAACGCCGCAATCCGTGGAAACTGGGATGCTTCTGGTAAGATGTCATGGTAACCTGCCTCCTTGGGAGGGGATGGACTGTAACGCCGCCGCCCATTTCTGAGCGCCAGCGAATTCGCCTTTCATCAACGTTCTTCTTGGAAATTGATGCTGTGTATGGATCAAAGGGCGCCTGAGGCCTTGGCGATCTATTCCGAACATGCTCCGTGATCTTACCTCCTTTCGCAGTGAATGGAATCTATTGCCGGTGAACCGCGGCCGCCGCGTCAGCTTGTTTGTGGCGCAGATGGCATTCTCCTGCGCGGGACAGTCTCCTTCGCGTGCGAAGACACGCAGGAGACTCCCCGACAGCATCTGCATTATCTTCGGTCGGTGGCGATCAGCACCGCGACGCGCCCCTCGCGTCTGAGCTGTGGGTCGCCGATCATGCCAGTCCCGAGCTTCTGGGCCGGCACTCCGGCTTGCCTCAGCGCTTGACCGACGGCGTTGATGCGCCGGTTGCGCAGATCCAGGTCGCGTGAGTCATCGCCGCGCGGGTCCACGGAACCGTCGATTCCGATCCGGAGAGACGGATTATTCCTCATGTATTCCGCGATCGCGGACACCTTGGTCCTGTCGGAAGGAAGGATT
>JAPLSS010000545.1 GCA_026398515.1 Candidatus Sumerlaeota bacterium
ACCTGGTGACGAGCGACGGCAGCCTGCAGGCGGTAGACACCCGGGACCGGCGGGCGCGCTCGGTGGCCATTGAAATCGGCGGAGCGGTCACGCGCGTTCCGGGCCTTCCCCCCGCGCCGCTGTTGCCGGACAACATTTCGCGGCGGGAAACGCAGCCTCACGCGCGCGGTCCCGCCGGCCCGTTCGGCGGGAACGGGCGCGACCTGCGCCCGGAGAGCACCCTCGTCGCCCCGACGCCCGCCGGCCCCGCCAGCGCCTGGCCCGCGCTCATGGCCGAGGCCAAGGCGCTGCTCGATCGCGGCGCCGACGACCGCCCCGCGCGCGAGCGCTACGCCAGCGTGTTGCCCGTGTTCAACGACTACGCGGCCTCGCGCCCCACCGATCTCGAGGCGCGCCTGACCTTGGCGCGGCTGTATCTGGTCTGCCAGCGCGCCGAGGAGTGCTGCAAAACGCTGGCCGACCTGTGCCAGGGCGAGCGCGACGCCTGGGAGCCGGCGTTTGGGATTTACGCCGAACTCCTTGAGCGGTTCCCGCGCTACCAGCAGGCCCGCAAGGAGCGCGCGAACCTGGCCGAGCGCCTGGGGCGCCTTCAGACGGCCATCGAAGACCTGGAGGCCATCGACACCCGCGATGAAACCAAGCATTCGACGGCGGAGCGCCTGGCCGAACTTTACCGCCTGCGCCTGGAAGAAGCCCCCGAACCGCAGACGCAGTTCAAACTCGTCAAACTGTGCCTGAAACTCCAGCGGCTCGACGAGGCCATCGCCATCCTGAAGACGCTCGTGGACCACCCCGCCTATCGCGAGCAGGCGTTGCGCGCCCTGGGGCTGTGCCATTGGCAGAAGGGCGAGCACCCGGCGGCCTGGCTGGCGTTCAGCCGCCTGCCTCTGGACGCGGGCCTGGCCGAGACGCTCTATCGCCTGGCCTGCGAGATGGAGTCGGCGGACAAATTGCGCCAGGCGCTCGAGGTCTTCCAGCACATCGAGCAAGGACAACGCGGCTATCGCGACGTGCCCATGCGGATCAAGAAGCTCGATTACCGCGTCCGGCTCCTGCGCTCGCAGGTCGACCAGACGCTGCCGGTGGAGAGGCCGCTGTCGGAATTCGACGATTCGCGCTTCGCCGTGCTGGAAGAGATCAACCGCGGCTCGATGGGCGTGATCTACAAGGCGAAGGACCGCATCCTCGACGAGATCGTGGCGATCAAGATCCTGAACGACCCGCTGGCCGCCGACCCCGTCGCGGTGGAGCGCTTCAAACAGGAGGCGCGCGCGGCGAAGCGCCTGTCGCATCCAAACATCGTCCGCATCCACGACATGTTCGAGACGCCGAAGAAGAAGTGGCTGTCGATGGAATACATCGACGGCGACGACGTGAAGCGGCTGCTGGCGAACCACGTCGGGTTTTCCGAGGAGCGCATCCTGCAGATGCTGCGGCAAATCCTCGAGGCGCTGGACTACGCGCACGGGCTGGGCGTCGTCCATCGCGACATCAAGCCGGCGAACATCATGATCGCCCGCAACGGGCAGGTGAAGGTCGCCGACTTCGGCATCGCCAAAATCCTGACGAACAGCGATGCCACCAAGGCCGGCTCAATCGTCGTCGGCACGCCGCTCTACATGTCGCCCGAGCAGATCGAGGGCGGCCCGGTCGACGCGCGCGCGGACCTGTATTCGCTGGGCATCACGACCTACGAGCTGCTGTCGGGCGCGCCGCCGTTCACCAGCGGCAACCTCGAATACCAGCACCTCTACTCCGCCGTGGTCCCTCTGCCGCCGACGGTGTCGGCCGTCCTGCGCGAGTTCGTCGGGCGGAGCATCGCCAAGGACCCGGTCGACCGCTTCCAAAACGCGCGCCAGGCGGTGGAGTTTTTGTTTGGAAAGATGTGAAGCTCAGAGTGCGGAGTGCGGAGTGCGGGGTGCGGGGTGCGGGAAAACCGCAAAGGACCACCGGGACCACAAGGACGTAAAGGACAGAAAAACGATGCCGCTCCTTTGAGTCCTCTCAGTCCTTTATATGTCCTCTGGGTCCTTTATGTCCTTTCGGTCCTTGCTTTTCCCAACTCCGCACTCTGAACTCCGCACTCCGCATCCCGAATTATCAAACATAGCTATGTAGCCCCGGCAGCAGGTAGTTCACCCCCAGATAGGTGAACAGCACGCAGGCGAAGCCCAGGAGGGCGAGGAGCGCCGCGCGCCGGCCCTTCCAGCCGGCCAGGAAGCGCGTGTGCAGGTAGATGGCGTAGATCAGCCAGGTGATCGCCGACCACGTCTCCTTGGGGTCGAAGCCCCACGGACGGCCCCACGCGGTGGCCGCCCACACCGCCCCGAAGACGATGCCCAGCGTCAGCAGCGGGAATCCCACCGCGATGATCTTGTAGTTGAAGACGTCCAGCGCGCCGAGCGAGGGCAATTTGCGCGCCAGGGCGTAGCGCGAGGCGTCGCCGCCGGCGGCGTCCTTCGCCAGGTACACCACGCTGACGAAAAACGACAGCGCGAACGCCGAGTAACTGAGCATGATGGTGACGACGTGGTACGTAAGCCAACTGGACTGCAGCGCCGGCATCAGCGGGCGAATCTGACTGTCGAAGATCGGCGCCTTGTGCGCCAGCACCATGAAGATGAAACTCAGCGCCGCCCCGCCCAATCCCGCCAGGCGGGTTCGATACACAGCCTCAAAGACGAGCGCCACCAGCGTCAACCCCGACACCGCGAAGGTGAATGACTCGTACATGTTCGACAGCGGCGCGCGGCCCGACAGAATCCAGCGCATCGATAGCCCCGCGACCTGCAACAGGAACGCCGCCGCCAACGCCGCGAATCCCGCCCATCCCAGCCAGCGGCGGTTGACCAGAAGCGCGCCGCCAAAGCCCAGGGCGGCCAACACGCTCAGGAACGCGGACTTGGCGAACGGCTGGAGTTGGAGATACAGGACGTCCATTCGCAGCGCGGGGAGTTTGATGTCTTCGGCCTGCGCGGCGGACAGGACCGCCGCGCCCAGGGCTTCGGCGGCTTGACGGCCGGCGGCCGGGTCGTCGTCGGCCAGTGTCCTTTTCAGTTCCTTCCAGCGCGCGACAATGTCCCGGTCCGCCGCGTCCGCCGCGCCCGCGGCCAGCGCCGCCGGGGAAAGCCATTCGCGGGCGCGCGGCACGATGGCGAAATCGCGCTCCAATTCCTCGAGCTGCGACGCGCTGGTTTCCAGCTCATTCAGCGGCCGGGCCATTTCGCTCATGTTCGACTTATACAACGCCATTAGTTTCTCGTGAGCGGCGGGATCGCGATACGCCGCCAGGCTAATGCGGTTGGCGTGGAACACCCGCACGAGGTCCGGGTGTTCGATCTTCAGGAGCGCCGTCTGCTGGGCCGCGCGCGGATCAGCCATCAACCGCAAGATGACCTCAAGCGCCGGCCGGCCTTCCCATGAGCGCGTGTGCGCGATGGCCAGCAGGTGGTCTTCGGCGAAGGCGGCGGCGCAGCGCAGGAAGCCGGAGTCCTGGACCGGCATGGCCTCCAGCGGCTCGAGCGCCGTCGCCCAATCTTTTGAGGCGCCCGCCGCAAATAAGCAAGACCCCAACAGGGTCAGCGCGAACCCAACGAGCCACGACCGCTTTGTGTCTATGGACATGGCGTCTGCTCCCGAAAAAGAGGGTAAGGAGTCCCGCCTTTAGCGGAATGTCGCGCATCGAACTGAGGCGGGCCACCGATGATTCCGCCTAAAGGCGGGACTCCCTACCCTCTTTTTCTTTTCAGCTCCCGCAACGCCGACCGCATCGCCGCATCCATCTCGGTTTGCGGATGGCGGTAGGCGGCGACGGCTTTCAACCGCCCGCGCGGCGCATCGACCCAAAACCAGACTTCCTTGCGCCGCACGAAAAACGCCAGCGCGCGATCCGCACGGCCGGGTTGTTGAGCGCTCGCGAGCGGCTGGAGATCGAGTGATTGGGCCCGATGACGAAATCCGGCTCAAATTGCACGACCGTCAACTCCAGCGGCTCGGCGGCGCTCCCGGCTTCGTCGGACGTCGCCGGATTCAGCGGAACCGCCTCGCCCAGACGCAGCGTCCGCTCGTCGGCCGAGAAGCCCGGATCGCCTTTGCGCTGCACGATGCCGAATTCGTATTCGGGGGCCAGATCGGCGATCTTCCCCTGCGCCACGAGTTGGCCCTTCTGCGAGATGGCCCAGTCCAACGCGGACTTGCCTCCGAGAGCGATTTCGGCGCCGTGCTCGTTCGGCAGCGGGCGGCTCTGCCCCGGCGACAATTCCACGTCCACGGAGGTGGGATCGTCCGCACGGCGAACCTCCAGGACATAGCGCTCGGCGCCGGGAATCTCATCGTAGCCAGTCTGGTGAAGCGCCCAGCCGCCCGCGGTCACGGCGTGGTTGACTTCGACGTAATCGGTGGCGGCCGGCGCGCCATTCTGAAGAATCGTCACCGTCGTGACAAACGTCGAGTTGATGTTGGTTTTCGGAAAAAACCGAGTCTCGAAATCGTCGCAGCGCAGGGTGAAGCCCAGCGGCTCCGTCCGCCGCGGCTCGGTTTGCAGGGTCAGCGTGTCGGTTTGCTGGCCTTCGCGCAGCCGCACGGAGCCCTCCTGGTTGACGAATCCCGCCAGAAAGCCGCCGACCAGGAGGGTGATCGCCCCGACGTGCGCCATGGGCGCGCCCCACAGGCTCAGTTTGCCTTTCCACGCGTAGCCGAACGGGCCTTCCGTCGCCGTGGAGAACCCGTGGCGGCGAAAGGCGCCGGCGGCCTCCTCGATGGCGCCGGCGAAATCCACGGTCGCCGCCGGCTGCGCGGAATCATAAAACAACGGCGCCTTTCGGAACCCGGGCCGGCGCGCCGGAAGGATTCTCTCGACGAGGGTCCGGGCCGTGGCGCAGGTGATGTTGATCGCCATCAAGGCCAGCAGCGTCTCATACCACCACGTGTAAAAAACCAGCCGCTGGGCGCGCTCCACGGCCGCGATCCGCTTGCCGTCCGGAAGAATCTGGGGGCCGATGGCCGTTCCGATCATCGAGGCCGCGGCGAGGACCGCCAGCAAGACCACGCCGACCTTCAGCGAGAACAGCCAGGACCAGGGGGGCGTTCGCCACAACCGATTCGGGTTCGCGGAGTCCACGGAGTTCAGCGTTCCATTTCCTTGGGCGGCGCGCCTTGACGCCTTCGAGGGGACAGGCGGCGCCGGGAGCTGGAGGAACGCCGCGTTCCTCCCGGCGCCGCCGCTTTGTATAGCGTGAACCGTGCCGATGCCAGAGGTTTTTCGGCCGCGCCGGGGGGATTGGTCGCATCTTGCCATTGTTGCCGCTGGCCTACTCGGATTGCCTTGGCGGCTGACCCTAGCCCCGGCTTTCCAGCCGGGAATGGCATTCCAAAGGGGCGATTCCCGCGATTTCCGGCTAGAACGCCGGAACTATGGCGGCCGTCTCAAGAGGCGCCCGGGGGGATCCCGCCTTCTTCCGAACCTTCCCCGCGACCTTCAAGAATTCCCGGTCTCGGGGCCATGGCGCAAGGCCCCCGCCCCGTGGGAAAAAATGCATTTTGCTCTCGACAGCCCTGCGCCTATTTTGATATAGAGCGGTGCTGAACACGGGGCTCGCCTATTCATCTTGCCTTCAGTGAGGCTTTTAGCGGTTGTCACGCAAGCGCGGGGCGAGACCGCGTGTGCGTGCAGCGTAGAACGTGGTGGGTCGGCGCGGTCCGGCCCGGGGGCGACCGCCGCTTTGTGGCCGGTCGGATTGCTCCTGAGGAGAGGAGGGCGGACGGATGGTGGATTCATTTGAGACCGTTGTGAGGGGGTGGAACTGAAAGCCGGGGGCGCGCGGTTGCGCGCTTCCATTGCGTTGCCTTCAGTTCCCACCGGCTGGGTGATCTTCGCCCACGAAGGCGGCTCCAGCCGGCATGGTTCGGCGTTGGCCTCGGTGGCGCGTTCCTTGAACGAAGCCGGCCTGGCCACGCTATCCATGGAATTGCTCAGCCCGGCGGAGTCGACGCGCCTCGACAAGCTGGGCGCCGAGGCCATGAGTGAGCGTTTGCTGGCCGGAGCGGAATGGCTGCGCGGCGAAGCCGGCGGCCTGCTGGGCGTGGTCGGCGCGGGCGAAGGCGCCTCGGCGGCGCTGTGGGCCGCGTCGGAACAAGGCAGCGGCATCGCCTCGGTCGTGGCTTGCGCGCCGCAACTGGAAGCGGCGGCCGATCGCTTGGGCGAGGTCGATGCCCACACGCTGCTGATCGTCGGCGGGGCGGATCGCCGGGCGCTGCGGCAGGCGCGCTGGGCGCGCCGTCGTTTGGCGCACTCCGAGATGGTGGTGGTCCCGGGCGCCACGCGGCTGTTCGATGCGCCGGCGGCCCTGCGGGTGCTGTCCGAGCGCTCGGTCGATTGGTTCCAGAAGACCCTGGTCGGCGACGACCGGGCGGAAGAGGTCGCCTGCGAGCGCATGAGCCGCGAGTCGAAGCGGCGCCTGGCGGCGGTGGCCTCGGTGTTTCTGATGACCGGCTGGGCGTTGGCGCCGAAGGTCTATCCCGTGGTCACGGCGGCGTTCACCGGCGCCACCGGCTTGTTGGACATCGCGATGGACGCCGATGGCGATCAGATGACAGTCGCGGGGTCGTCGGGCGGCAACGTGTCGATTAGGTCGAACGCGGGCGATGTCGTGATCACAGGAGGCCCAGTCCTCGCCTCGGCTGTGGTGAGCATCCGCGTTAGCGGCGCCTTGGGCGGAACAGTGAACCCCACCACCAGCGTTCCCGTCGGAGCGCAACTGGCCGATCTGTCGGGCGTAACGACGGCCAATGGCTTCACCGGCCCGCCCACGGTCATCGCCGGTTTCGGCAATGGCAATGACACCTTCTACGGCAGCGCCTTCTACGACAACGTCTGGGGCGGCAGCCAAAACGACCTTCTGGTCGGCAATGACGGCGATGACTACCTGCGCGGGGTGAACAACAATGACACCGTCGTCGGTGGGGCCGGGAACGACACCCTGGACGGCGGCACCGGCAACGATCAGATCTTCGGCGAAGCAGGCGACAACAGACTGACCGGCGCGGGCGGCGTCGACTCGTTGTACGGCAGCGACGGCAACGATGTGCTTGACCTGGGCGGCGGCGACGCCACCGGCGTCAGCCTGGAACTGGCCGTCGCCGGAGCCGGCAACGACACGATCAACTCCAGCGATGAAAACAGCACCGCCGACGGCGGGGACGGCATCGATCTGATCATCCGGGAAGGGGTGAACGCGTGGGAGATTCTCCCGGCCAACGCCGGGGCGGTCTATACGGTCACCCCGGGCGCCGTGGCCGGCTCGGGCACGCTGTGGCTGAGCAGCCGCGCCACGCCGGTGACGACCTATGCCGGCACGTTCAGCAACTGCGAAATCATCGGCATGGCCGGCGGCGGCGAGCTGGTCGACTCCGGTCTCACCAACGACAGCTGCGATGATCTCTTGGACGCGTCGGGGTGGAACGGCACGCTGGGCGTGAGCATCACCGACGGCAACAGCGGCAACGACACGCTGATCGGCACGGGATTCAACGACACGTTCTTGATCAGCAATGGCAGCGACTCGGTGGTCGCCGGCGCCGGCACGGATTTCTTGTACCTGGACGCCGACGCCAGCAATGGCGGCAACGCCACGACCCGTCCTCAGGTCGCCATCACTCCGACGATCAGCAGCGCCGGGAACGGGAACATCGGTTACTCCTTCTACTGGACCATCGGGAACTCCACGTGGACTGACACCATCTCCGACATCGAGATGTTCCAACTGGACGGCGGTTCGTTCAATGACGCCGTCAACAGCCTCCTCCTCGGCGACACGCTGGACATCACCAGCGTCAACCTGACCGTCCCCGCGAGCGTCAACGGCAACAACGGACGCGACTCGATCGTTGGCTCGGCGAACGCCGATGAGCTGAACGGCAATGCCCAGAACGACACCGTCACGGGCAACGACGGGAACGACACCGTCAACGGCGGCAACGACAATGACGTGGTCGACGGCGGCAATGGGGACGATTCGGTGACGGGCGGGCAAGGCGACGACAATCTGATCGGCGGCGCGGGCGACGACCTGTTGCGCAGCGACCGCGGTTGGGACACCATGGACGGCGGGGCGGGAACGGGGGACTTGGTGAACATCGGCGAGACCAATGTGCGCCAGGCCATTGACACGGCCAACGGGCAAGGCGTCTTGATCAGCATGCTTGCGTCCGGGTCGATCGCCGTTCGGATGGCCGAGGTGACCAATGGAACCGCCGGGGCCCTGGCCACCGTTCCGGTGTCCAACGTCGAGCGATACACGTTCACCGGGAACGACTACAACAACACGGCATTTGCGACGAGCGGCGACACGTTGGACGGCGCGGCCGCCACGGTCGGCATCAGCATCGCTGGCAACGCCGGCAACGACATCGTCACCGGGGGATCGGGGAACGACACCCTGGGCGGCGGCGACCAAGCCGACACCATCACGGGCAATGACGGCAACGATTCGCTGACCGGCGGGGAAAGCGGCGACGTTATGAACGGCGGCGCGGGCGACGACACGCTGCGCAGCGACCGCGGTTGGGACACCCTGGACGGCGGAGACGGGGTATTGGATCAACTGAACATCGGCGAGACCAACGTCCGCCAGGCCATTGACACGGCCAACGGGCAAGGCGTCTTGATCAGCATGCTTGCGTCCGGGTCGATCGCCGGGACGAACCTGGAGCAGTTCGTGTTCATCGGCAACAACTACAACGACACGGCCTTTGCAACGGGCGGCGACACCCTGGACGGCGCGGCCGACACGCTGGGCATCAGCATCGATGGCAACAACGGCAACGACCTCATCACCGGCGGCACGGGCGGCGACACCCTGAACGGCAACGCCCAGAGCGACACGATTGAGGGGAACGACGGCGCCGACATCCTCGCCGGCGGCAACCAGAACGACCACCTGGCCGGCGGCGCGGGCGACGATCAATATGTCGGCCTGGCCGGGACCGACACGGTCTCCGACGCGGGCGGGGTGGACACGGTCAACCTGTCCAGCGTCACCGCGGCGGTGGTGGTCAAGGTCGGCAGCCTCGCCATCAGCGACACCGTCGGCAACAAGATCGTCGGCGAAGGCGTCGACGACGTGATCGGCACCACGCTGGACGACCTGTTCCAGGTCACGCTCGGGGGCGGGTCGACCCTGGCCACGAACCTGTATCTGGACGGCAACGCGGGAAACGACACGCTGGTCTACGATCCGACGGGCCTGGACGGCGTGGCCACGGTCGGGACTCTGGCGGCGGGAACCATCAGCGCCACCGGGAAGCCGGACGTGGACTTCGTGAACATGGAGGACCTGGCCCTCCGCGCGGTCGTCAGCGGCGCGCGCACGTGGCAGGAATTCGAATAAGCCGAATCGCGCCGTTCCGGCGATACGCTTCGAGGGAGCGGATGTCCTCATCCGCTCCCTTTTCTTTTGCGCGCCCGGCAGGGCGCACTCACTTGGAGGTGAAAGTCCTCTACAGGCCCGATAGGGGGAACTGTTAGCCCGCATTTCTCACCACGCCACGCAAAACGCCCTCTTGGTGAGAAATCCGGGTTAGCACTTCCTTGAGATCGACCTCCATGT
>JAPLSS010000966.1 GCA_026398515.1 Candidatus Sumerlaeota bacterium
CATGTCGATTTCGTCCACACTTCCCCTTCCTCATTCGGACGATCCCAAGACCGGAAGCCTGAAACCTTGCCATGTGCACCGCAACTCTTCACCGATCCGAGGATTCGCTCTTGCTGACGATGAACCGCGACGAGCTGCACAGCCGCGCGCCGGAGATTCCGCCCGCCATCCGCGCCGGCGATCCCGCGTGGATGGCGCCGACGGACAGCCAGGCCGGCGGAACCTGGATCGGCGTCAATGACCGCGGACTGGCCGTCTGCCTGTTGAACGCCTATTGGCCGGAGGACGCGCCCGTAGCTCTGTCGGGCCGCCCAGAAGAAATGCCACGCAGGCCGCCTCGGACCGAGGGGGTTGGAGTCCCGTCGGGCCGACCGGACCTATTCGAGCCGCCGGTCGATCCCTTGCGCCCCAGCCGAGGCCGGATCGTTCCGGCGCTGCTGGAGCGCGGCAAGTTCCAGGACGCGATGGCCTGGCTCTTCGGCGAGTTCGACCCCAAGCCTTACGCGTCGTTCACCTTGGTGGTCGCATCGCTCGAAGGCGCCGAGAGAATCTCGCGCCTGCCCTCCGGCGCGTTGGAGCGCGTTCCGCTCGAAGCCGAATGGTCGCTGGTCGTTTCCGCGCTCTTCCACCGAACCGAAGTCGCCGAATGGCGCCGGGCGCGGTTTGAACAATGGCGCGAGGAGGGCTGCGCGTTTCTCGGCGAAACGCCCGCCTATCACTGGTTGCAGGCGGAAGACGCGAAGGGCCTGTCTCCGCTCATGGTACGGCCCGACAGCTCCACCCGCAGCATCACGCAGGTCATGATCGATGCAGCCGATGGGCGCGCGGAGATGCGCTACTGGCCGCGGCCCACGCCGCACATCGCCGGCAGCCGGCCCGAGGCGCGATTGCGGCTGAAATGGCGCGCGCGTTGAGTGGCGTAGGCCTTCCAGCCTGCGCAGGGAGAGCGGACCGCGATGCCCGAGAACGCGCAGGCTGGAAAGCCCACGCCACTCTCACCCCCGCGGCGCGAGGGTCGGGTCCGTGCGGATGACCGCGGCGGCGTCGCGCAGGCCAAGCCGCTCATATGCCTGCACAAGGGCGGGGGCAAGATACCGGCCCGGCGCGCCGGCTTCCTGGGCGCGGCGCAACGCCCACGCCGCCCGCCCCGGATCGCCGCCGCTCAGCGCCGCCTGCCCCAGGGAAAGCCAGGCCATTCCGGCTTCCTGGCGCGACGGCGGCGGGCTCAGCTGCAAACTGCGCTCCAGGGCCTCGGCGCCCCGTGCTTCGCCGCCCGGCTCGTCGGCCAACGTCTTTCCGAGCGCGCGCAACGCCGCGCCCGGTTGCGCGGAGCAGGCCGCCGCCCGGCGCAACGCCGCCTCGGCGGCGCCGTTGTCATCGCGCAGAATCAGAAGGCGCGCCCCGAGCTCCAGCCCGTTCGGCTCATCGGGAAACAGGGCGCGCCCGGCGCGCAGCTCCGCTTCGGCTCGTTCGGGCTGGCGCGCCGCCAGCCATTGGCTCGCGGCTTCGATGTGGCGCCGCGCCGTGGCGTCGCCCGACGCCAACGCGGCCAGCGCCAACGCCGCCGCGCCCAGCGCGCCGGCGATGGCGAGGCGTGCGATGGTCCATCCCAACTTCATCATCCTCGCAGGCGGCTCCTTTTTGGTCCAACAGGCAATTGCATTCCCTCTCGGCCGCCGCTGATTCACTGCTTGTGCACGACACGGGTGACCAGCTCCACCCCCTCGACCCCTTCCAGGCGGTGGAGCGCCACGTTGATCTGTTCGGCGTTCTGAACCAGAACCAGCATCTTCAGAATCGCCTTCTGGTTGCGAATGTATGACTTCGTATTGGTTTCGATGATGTTCAGCCCCAGTTGCGCGAAGACCTGCGACACGTCGCGCAACAGCCCCGGACGGTCCTCCGCCGACACGCGGAACGACACGCGCCGGTCGGGCTGCTCGCCGCGATTCCAGCGGACGGAGACCAGCCGGTCGGCGGCCTCCTCGCCCGATTGGATCGTCCGCAGCAGGTTCGGGCAGTCGCCGCGGTGGATCGAAACCCCCCGCCCGCGCGTCACGAAGCCGATGATGGGATCGCCCGGCATCGGGGTGCAGCAGATCGCCATGCGCACCAGCGCGTTGTCCAGCCCCTCGACGATCACCTGGCTGCGCGCGGGGCTTTTCTTCGCCGGTTTGGCGGCGGCTTCCTTCCTCGCCTCGCCGGCCAGGCGCGCCGCCACCGCCGTCGCCGCAATCGAGCCGAACCCGATTTCCGAGAGCAGCTCGTCGTACGTGGCCGCGCGCAACGAAGGCAGCGAACGCTCCAGCCGCTCGGGCAGATCGGCGGCGGGGATCTCCACGCCGCGCGCGCGCAGGGCCTTGACGAGCGCGTCCAGCCCGGTCTGGCGGTTGCGGTCGAAATCCACGGAGCGCAGGTAGTGGCGGATCTTGCTCAGCGCGCGGGAAGTCTTGGCGATCTCCAGCCATCCGGGCGAGGGCCGCGCCGTGCGGCTGCGAATGATCTCCACGATGTCGCCGAGTTTGACCTCGGTGCGGATGGGGACCATCTTGCGGTTGATGCGCGCGCCGGCGCACTGGTTGCCCAGCTCCGTGTGAATGTAATAGGCGAAATCCAGCGCCGTGGAGCCGCCCGGCATTTCAATGACGTCGCCCTTGGGCGTGAAGCAGAACACCACGTCGCTGAACAGGTCCTGCTTCAGCGCGTCCATGAACTCGTCGGGATCGCGCACGTCCTGCAGCCAGTCCACCAGCCGCCGCAACCATACTAGTTTGTCTTCCTGGCCCTTCGAAACGCCCCCTTCCTTGTAGCGCCAGTGGGCCGCGATGCCCTCCTCGGCCATGCGGTGCATCTCCTGCGTGCGGATCTGGATCTCGGTGACTTCGCCGCCCAGGCCGATGACCGTCGTGTGAATCGACTGGTAGCCGTTGTCCTTGGGCAGGGCGACGTAGTCCTTGAACCGCCCCGGCACCGGATGCCACAAGGCGTGCACCCGCCCGACGATGTCGTAGCAGTCCTGCACGGTGCCGGTGATCACGCGCAACGCGATGAGGTCGTAGACCTCGTCGAAACTTAAGTTCTGCCGCTGCATCTTTTGGTAGATGCTATAGAAGTGCTTCGGACGGCCGGTGATCTCCGGCTGCAGCCCGCCGGCGGCCAGATGCTCGCCCAGCCCTTCGACCGAGCGCCGCACGATGGATTCGCGCACCGAGCGCTTGCGCGCGACCATGCTGCGCAGGTGCGCGTAGGCCGCGGGATACAGGTAGTACATCGCGCAGTCTTCGAGCTCGCCGCGGATGCGCCACATGCCCAGCCGGTTCGCCAGCGGGGCGTAGATGTCGAGGGTCGAGCGGGAAATGGCGCGCTGCTTGGCCTCGGACAGATACTCCAGCGTGCGCATGTTGTGCAGGCGGTCGCACAGTTTGATGATGATCACGCGCACGTCCGTGGCCATCGCCAGGATCATCTTGCGCAAGCTTTCGACCTGGCGGTCGTGGTCCGAGTGGAATTGCAGCGACGACAGTTTGGTGACGCCTTCGACCAGGTCGGGAATCGGCTGGGCGAACTCCTTGCGCAGCCCTTCGAGAGAGACGGGCGTGTCTTCGAGCACGTCGTGCAGCAGGCCGGCGGTCAGCGTCGCCGGGTCCATGCGCAGCTCGGCCAGGAGCCGCATCGTCTCAATGCAATGCGAGAAATACGGTTCGCCCGACCGGCGCTTCTGCCCCTCGTGGGCTTTCTCGCCAAAGACATACGCGCGTTCGAACAGCGCCAGGTCGGCGGGGGCATAGCGCGGCGCCGCCTCGCCCAGGATGTCCTGGACCGAGGGAAGCGATGGTTGCGGCGCCACGGACATGGGTGAAACGCCTCGATCTAGACCCTACGGACAAAGGATAAAGGATAAAGGACCAAGGACCAAGGACGAAAAGGGCCACCACGACACAAAGGACGGGATGAAATCCCGCAACCCAAAACTCTCATGTCCCCCTCTCCTTCTATCCTTGTTGTCCTTGTTGTCTCTTTCGTCCTTTGTCCTTAGCCCTTCGCCCTTTTGTTATACAATCCACAGCTTCGCCTCGAAATCCGGGTCCGGGGCCGTCAGCGTGATCGGCGCGTGCGGCGGCTGGCGCTCCGTCTGCCCGTCTCCCTCGCGCAACTCCACCTGCAAGCCGAACTCGTCGCCGCCCTTCAGCCCCAGGCGCTCGAACGCCACGCCCACCTCCAACACCCGGTCGGCCGCCAGGCTCTCCACCGGCCCCTTGTCGTTCCAGCCGCGGCCCGGCGCCTCGCGTCGCAGGCGCGCCACGGCTTTCTCTCCGGCCAGCTCGACGTTGATTCTATAGGTTTGGCGCGCAAAGATCAAGATCGCCGCCTCCAGAAACGGTGGGAGACTCCAGCGCCGCCGCCCATCGAGATCGATGCGAATGTACAGAGTCTCCAAATCGAAGCCAAAATACAGGCGCGACAGCCGCGTGCCGCCGGTCTTGTGCATCGCCCCCCGGCTGCGCGCCGCGTCGAACACCCCGGCGTCGAACCATTCGTAGTAGCTGGTGGCCTTGCCGTCGAAGACCGGCGTGATCAGGCCGCGCGGCGTGGCCAGTCCCGGCGTGACGCGCGGCCGCAGGATCGGCGTCTCCAATCGGCTCGGCGGCTCCAGGCCGAGAAACCGGTACGCGTTCGTCAGATGCTCGCGATACAGCTCGTCGAACTTGTCGTCGTGGCCCGAGTCGTGATCATCGCCGTACCACCAGTTCCAGTCGCTGCCCTCGGCGATGAACAGCGACTGGCGCGCCAGGGCCGTGGCCTTCGGGTCCAGGGGCGGCGGCGCTTGGAGACGCGCCGCGTAGGCCTCGCGCGCCTGGACGAGCAGGTCCCAGGCCGTGTTGTCCTCGGGGTGCCCGATCCAGACGTCGAAGTCGTGATTGATCCACGAGCCGCTGTGCAGGCGCGGCAGGGCGGCCAAGGGCCGGGCGTCGGCCAGATGCCGCGAGATGGTCGCGGAGCGCAGGCGGGCATGGCTCGCGAGCTGTCCATAAAACTCGCGCAGAAAGGGGGCGCCGTCCTGGCGGTAGTACTCCCAACAGTTCTCGCCGTCCAGTATGATCGCCGCCGCGTGGCGGCCGGGAACCTTCTCCAGTTTCTTCTGAACCGCCTCCAGTTTGGCGATCAGCGCCTTGGCCGCGGCCGCGGGCTCCCACCTCGAGAACTCGAAGCCGATCATGTCGCTGACGCGATGGTCGCGAAACACCAACGCCGCCGAGGCGTCCTGATACGCGCGCGAATAGGCGCGATAAAGGACGTCGGCCTTCTCCACGACGCCGGAGGAATCGCGCCCGAAGCCGCCCAGGCCCAGCGACTGCGCGAGGACCTCTTCGTCGGTGGCGATCCATTCGACCCCCGCGCGAGACAACATAGGAATGATCTCGTCGCACACCGATCCTTCCGACGGCCACATGCCGCGCGGACGGCGGCCGAAGAGGGCCTCGGCCCGATCGAGCGCCTCGACGATCTGCGCCTCCGCGTCGTCGGGATACGCGAACCGCCGCGTGGGAAGCGCGATGCGCGGCCGCGCCCGGCGGGCAAAATCGGTGTCGCACAGAAGCGGAAGGATCGGATGATAATACGGGGAAACCGAGACCTCGATGGCGCCGGCGTCCCACGCCTCGCGCGCGGCGGGGATGATGCGGCCCAGGATCGCGCGCTGGCGTTCGAGCAACTCGCGCTTTTCGTCCTCGGTGAATTTGGCGCCCTTTTCGACCAGCCCCTCCAGGAAGGGGTCGGATTCGCGCAGCAGCGGATCGACCCAGGTCAGGTTCATCCATACTTGAACGTCACGCAGATCCTGGGGCGCGAAGCGCCGCGCCGCGCGCCGCCACGCCGCCTCGTTCGCCGGGGCGCCGAGCGCGCGGCGCAGCTCCGCGTAGCGCGGATGCGGGTCGATCATCGTCGGCCCGTGCGCGGAAAAGTGGGTTTGCAGGAGACGGACCCGGGTTTCCTCGTCCATCGCCTCGGGATCGGCGCGCGAAAGGTCGAGTTCGTCCTCCCGCGCCTCGCCGGCGGCGTATTCGGCGATCTGATCGAGGAGCGACGGGACCCAGTTGATGTTGACATGGAGCCCGGGGAATTCCCGCGCGAGAAGGACCATGTCCAGGTAGTCCTTCACGCCGTGCAGACGGACCCAGGGCATGGCCATGCGCCCGCTCCGCAACGACTTGTAGAACGGCTGGTGCATGTGCCACAGGATCAGGACATCCAGCGGGGAATCGCTCACAAAGGCGCCGCGCCTCCTTCCTCCCGTCAGTACTTCACGTTATTGATTCTGGAGGCGCGGGGGGCCGAAGACAAATGCTAAATTCCCCGATTGCCGATTGCCGAATGTCGATTGAACGACATGGCGTTTCTCGTTTCGGGTTTCTTGTCTCTCGTTCAACTACACGGCGCGGGGTTGTTGTTTTGGCGTCAATCGTCCTGCCCCAAATCGTCTTGCCTTTGGTTTGATCGCAGGACCAGTTCAGGCAGGGCCATTTCAGGCAGGACGATTTGGGGCAGGACGATTGACGACTGTCGCACGCTTCTGCGTTTCAACGAGAGACGAGAAACGCCGTGTGGCTCCATCGGCTATCGGCTGTCGGCTATCGGCTATTGCTTTGTTTCTTCTCGTGCTTTTCCGTGGCCTGGACAATGGCCGCGGCCAACTGCTCCGCCGACTTCTCCACCGCCCGGCTCATGGCCCTGGCCAGCGCGTCGACGGTTCGGCCCTCGACCGGCGCGCGGTCCGTCGTGACCGTCCTGCCGAGGACCTTGTCGGTCGCGCCGTCGCGGATTTCCCAAGCCACGCTCAAAACGGCCTGCCACGGCTCTGCGCGCTCGTCTTCGTAAATGTCGCGCAGCTGCCCGTCGACCACGACGTCGAACTTGGAGAGGGACGGCGACTTCTCCACCCGCTGGAACCGCCCGGAATCGCTCAGCCATTGAAACACCGCTTCGCCCACCAGAAGATCGGGCGCCGCCGCCCAGTTCTCGTAGTTGAAGTAGGCGATGCGGTTGTCCGATTTGCGATACGCGATGCGGTCCTGGCTGTAAACCTGGGAGAGTTGGACGCCGTCGAAGCCGACCGACACCGGCGCCGGCGCGCCCTCCGGCGCCGGGGCCTTCGGCGTCAGGATGTAGAACTGCGTCTGCGGCATGGCGATGGCGCAGCCGGAAAGGACCATCAACCCCAGCGCCACGCACGCCAGTCCGGAAAGCCGCAATGTCATGGGCGTCGTCCTCCGATTCAGCGACGGCAAGGACCTTAGGGACCTGAAGGACGAAAACAAACAAAGCCGTTTTTTCGTCCTTGCCGTCCTTTTTGTCCTTGAGGTCTTCTGGCTCCTTCGCAGGCAGCCCCTATTCCAAACACACCACCCCGAACCCCGCCGTGCCGCGGCTGTTGCCCCGGCCGCCCGACCACACGAGCAGCAGGTCCGTCTTGCCCTCCGGGTCGGCCGAGGCCTGCGCCAAGTCGAACCCGATGACGCGCCGGCCTTCCGCCAGGCGCAGCGCCGCCAGCGGAATGCGCGCCTCCAGCCGATAGCCGCCCGCGCGCGCCGACGCCCGCGCCGTCGCGCCGGAGAAATCCAACCCGCCGCCTTTCACGATCTCCACGCGCGGCTTCCCGTCCTTCAGCCCCGGCATCAACCGCAGCCGTGCGCACCCCTCGCCATACGCTCCCTTGCGCATTTTGCCCTCGGGCCGGCAGTCGAGATAGACATAGAGGCAATCGACGTGGCCGTCCTCGCCGGGATCGGATGGGCCGCGCAGGTCGTCGTCGACTTCGGCGGCGAGAAGAAGAATCGTTCCATCGTGCGCGACGCGGAAGCGCGTCCGATGCGTTTCGCACAACGCCTTGTCGCCCATCGCCGCGCGCGCGGCGCCTTGAATGCGCGCCTGATCCGGGTCAAACGCGGGGTCCGGCGCCGGCGCCCCTCCTTCGCCGAGGCGATGGGCGAATAGCGCCTTGCACTCGCCGTGAACCGACGGCTGGCCGCCCGCGCCTTCGAAGGCCGCCTGGTAGGCGATGGCGCCCCGCGCCGATTCCGGCGGGACGACGCATCGCGCCTTGACCTTGCGATGCGTTCCCGGCTTGAGCTTGATCCGCCGGCGCAGCATCTCCATCCCCGCCGCTTCCGCCGTCAGTTCGCCGCGCAGCTCGGCGGCGGTGAGGTTGAACGGCAGGAGTGTCAATTCGATCCCCAAACCGCCGTCGGCCTGCCGCAGGCCGCTCACCCGCGCCTCCAACGCCGGCTTGCCGGCCTCCGGGTCGAGCCGCTCGACGATCCGCCGCATGTGCGCGGGAACTTCCAATCCCTGCGGGCATTTCTCCAGGCACTGGCCGCATTCCATGCACAGCCGCGCGCGGCCCTCGGTCTGCGCGTAGCGCTGGCGCGCCAGACCGGCCATCCCATAGGCCTGGTCCAACTGCGCCAGCGTGAAATTCTCCGGAATGTTCACCCCCGACGGGCACGGCATGCAGTAGCCGCACGCCGTGCAGTAGAGGTCCAGCAGACCGGCTTGCGAGGCGCTGGCGCGGCGCACTTCCGCCGTTTCCGCCGCCGACAGCGCCAGGTCCCGCGAAGCCACGGCGACGTTCTCCTCCAGCATCGCCAGGTCGCTCATGCCCGACAGCGCCACCGTCACGCCGGGATTCGCGAGCACGAACTTCAGCGCCGTGGCCGCGCTGGTGGCGCCGCCCGCTTCGCCTTCGACGGTCTGATTGGCCAACCGCCCCCCGGCCACCGGCCCCATGACGACCACGCCCAGGCCGCGTTCCTTCAGATACGCGATCGCCGGCTCGTTGGCGCGGCTCAGAAGGTTGTATTGGAGCGTGACCGACTCGAACAGCCCTTCCTCGGCGAGTTTGATGATGCCCGCCGGCGTATCGTGCGTGGAGAAGCAGAGGTGGCGGATGAGGCCCTCGGCGCGCGCCTGGAACAGCGCGTTCTGCAAGCCGTCCGGCCCGCAAAACCCCAGTTGGTATGCGTCCCAACTGAGGCCGTGCACGTTGTAGACGTCGATCCAGTCGGTGCGCAGCAGTTGCAGCGACCGTTCGAGGTTGCGCCGCCATTCGCCCAGGTTGCGCGGGCTTTTCTCGGGGTTCTTGGTGGACAAGACGACGCGCCCGCGCGCGCCGCGCATCGCGTCGCCGAGCGCGCGCTGGCTGTCTTCGCTGCAATAGCCGACGGCGGTGTCGAAGTACGTGACGCCCAACTCCACGGCCCGCTGGAGAAGCGGAATGGCCCGCCGGTCGTCGACGTTTCCCCCCGCCATCGGCAGCCTCATGCAGCCAAATCCCAGCGCCGAGACGCGCAGCCCGGTCCGCCCCAGCATGCGGTAATTCATGCCTGATGCGCCTTTCTCATCGGGGAAATCGCAGGGCGTCATTGTGCCCCGAGCCGCCGGAGCGCGCCAGTCCTTTTTCGCGCGCCCCGTCCTCTCGTCCTCTCCTCCGAAAACGGGAGTATGGAGTCTCGCCTTCAGGCGGAGTGTCCCAGGCCGTGTTGAGGGCGGCGTCCTCATCGCCCCGCGCTTCTCCGCCAGATGGGTGAAGGCTTGCATTCTATTGGGCGTCCTCACTCGCTCTTGCCGAGTCGTTTAAGATTCTCCTTGGCCATTTCATTCCCCAGGCGCGCGGACTTCCGATACCATTCGATGGCCGTGTCCAGATCCTTGCTCACCCCCACGCCTTGCTCGTACTTCGCTTCCCAGGTTGTTCATGGCGTCGGCATTGCCCGCCTCGGCCGCTTTGCGATACCAGGACGCCGCGTCGGCGATCTGCTTGCGCCGCATAAAGGATCCCCTCGACTCTTGCGGAAGGAACATGGTTTCTTGAACCACGGAATTCCAAGAGCGGGAGTGAGAATTCAATCTTCGGGTCGGAAGGATTGACCGTATGAGCCGTGCGCGAGGCAGGACTCCCAACATCCTCGTTCTTCTCTCCGACACCCATTCCGCGTGCGCGACGGGGTGCTATGGATCGCCGGTCGCGCGGACGCCGAACCTGGATTGGTTGGCGGGCGAGGGGGTCGTGTTCGAGGCGGCCTATTGCCAGAACCCGCTGTGCGTGCCGTCGCGCCAGTCGCTCGTCACCGGGCGGCGGTCGTTCCAGACGGGCGTCATCCACAACGACATGCCGATGCCGCCGCTGCGCACGATCGCCCATGTCCTCAAGGAGCGCGGCTACGACACGGCCGCGCTGGGCAAGATGCATTTCATCCCCGACGCCGAATGCTCGCTCGGACAGGAACGCCATCACGGGTTCGACCGGCGCGTCGATTACGAGGAGTTCTGGGAGTATCTCCGGAAGGAGCGAGGCGCTCCTCCTTTGCCCGGCCTGCCCGACGACCCGTGGCGCCTCATCCACCTGGAGAAGAAGCAGCATCATCTCCAGGCGCCGCTCGTCCGGCCCGACCCCGTGTTCCGGAACACGAACCACCCGCACGGGACGCTGGACTTCGAAGGCCACCAGGAGGCGCTCGTCTTGCGCGAATGGCGCCGCTACTTGGCGGAGGACCGCACGCGGCCATTCCTCGCCTTTGTCAGTTTCCAAAGCCCGCACCCGACGTTTCTGCCGACGCCGGAGATCCTGGCGCAATACGACGGCGTGGAGTTCCCGCTGCCGCTTCCGCCCGACGAGAACGCGCTCCGCCATCCGTTCCTCGGCGCCAAGGCCGGCGGGGCGAAGAACGAGGTCCGCCGGGCCTGCTTGCGCTATTACCACGCGTTCGTCTCGTTCACCGACTCGTGCGTCGGCGAGGCGCTGCGGGCGCTCGAGGAATCGGGCCACGCGCAGGGCACGCTCGTCGTCTATGCCTCCGACCACGGCGACATGCTGTTCGAGCATGGTCTTTCCGGCAAGACGGTGATGTACGAGAACTCGGTCCGCGTGCCGCTGATCGCGCGCTGGCCGGGGCGCATCGAGGGCGGGTGGCGCTACGGCGGGTTGGTTGAATTGCTCGATCTCTTCCCGACGCTGTGCGAGGCGGCCGGCGCGCCGATCCCGCCGGACGTCGAAGGGCGCTCGCTTCTACCCGATTTGGCGGCGAAGCGCGACGGCGGCAAGGAGGCGGTCTTCAGCGAAAGCTACCCCATGCAGCGCAACCGCTGGCGAATGGGCGTCTGGCCGCACCGCATGGTCCGCACGCGCGAATGGAAATACGTTCAATACGGCCCCGAGCGCGCGGATCTCTTCCATCTGATCGACGATCCGGGAGAGCGCCAAAACGTCGTCGCCGATCCGCGCTTCGCCGCCGACTCCGCGCGCCTGCGGCGGATGCTGGAGGAGACCCTCGGCCCCCTGCCCCGGCCGGAGGAGAGGCTGGTGTCGGGGCGCTACGAGCGGCTATTGGAAGCGCAAAGATAGATGCAACACGATTTCAGGCAGGACGATTAGGGGCGGGACAATTGACAGCCTTTAATCGTCCTGCCCCTAGTCGTCGTGCCATTTGTTTTCAACGATGCCCTGGATTGCGCCGACATGTGATTGCCTGAGCAGGCAGTTATCCGTGCTCTTCGGTCGAACTAGCGGTCAGGACCCCTGCCTCCCTCAAACGACCTCCAATACTTCGCGCCGGAAGCCGGCAAATCAAACTGGGCAAAATAGGGGTGAGGTTGCCCGCAAATCGTCTGGAACGCGCCCCCTGCGTGAATCGCCGAACCCGACGACGCAGTCAAGGCGTAAACAGCGCTCCCGGCGTTGGGGTCCCATGCGGTGGCCAAGCCTGTTGCGGCGTCCAGGGCGGCGATGCGATTCCGTGGTTGCGCCCCGATGCTCGAGAATTCGCCTCCGACGTAAACGGTCGAACCCCGCAGGGCCAAAGCAAAGACGTAATTCGAAGGGGCGCCGCCGGTCGCATTCGGATTCCAGGCAGTGGCCAGGCCCGTGGCGGCGTCAAGTGCGGCGATCGCGTTGCGCGTCTGCCCGCCGATGCTGGTGAAGGAGCCGCCGGCGTACACCGTCGATCCCGAAACCGACAGGACGTTGACCGTGCCGCTGGAATCGGGATCCCACGGCAGGGTGGCGCCTGTCGTGGCGTCCAGGGCGGCGATGCGGTTTCGCGTCTGGCCGCCGATGCTGGTGAACTCGCCGCCGGCGTAGACCCTTGAAGGAGCCACCGCCAGGGCCTCGACGACGCCGTTTGCGTCGGGATTCCAGGCGAGGGCCGTGGTCGTGGCGGCATCCAACGCGGCAATGCGATTGCGCGCCTGCCCGCCGATAGTCGAAAAGTATCCCCCGGCGTAGATGGTCAACCCCGAAGCGGCCAGCGCATACACCGCGTCGTTCGCATCAGGGTTCCATGGAGTCGCGGCACCCGTGGCAAGGTCTACCGCGGCGATGCAATTGCGGGGTTGGCCGCCAACCGCGGAGAAGATCCCCCCGGCGTACAGCGTCGAACCTGAGACGGCCAGCGAGCGAACGGAAGTCGCCGGATCGGGCACGCAGGTCACATTCGGATTCCAGTCGGTCGCCTGCCCCGTCGCCGCGTCCAGCGCCGCCAGACGGTTTCGCCTCACCCGCCCGATGCTCGTAAAACTCCCTCCGGCGTAAACCGTCGAACCTGAGACCGCCAAATCGGTGACGATAACGCTCGATGAGATGCCGGCACTGGGGTCCCAGGCGGTGGCCAGGCCCGTCGCGGAGTCCAAGGAGGCGATGCACTTGCGCGATTGCCCTCCGATGGTCGTAAACTGGCCCCCGGCATAAACGGTTGAACCCGAAACGGCCAATGCATAGACGCACGGATTGACGCGCGTGCTGCTGGCATTCGGATTCCACCCCGTGGCCAAGCCGGTTGTGGCGTCCAGCGCGGCGATCAGGTTGCGCGGTTGCCCGCCGATGTCCGTGAATCTGCCCCCGGCGTAGACCGTCGAACCCGAGACGGCCAGAGCGCTTACCAGCCCATCCGCGCTGGGGTTGAAGGGAGCGACGGCGCCCGTCACGGCATCCAACGCGGCGATGTACAGGCGGGTCTGCCCCCCGACGCCGGTGAACACCCCGCCGAGATAGACTGTTGAACCCGAGGCCGCCAAAGCCCAAACCGTGCCATTTACCATAATTCCGAATCCCCAGGGGATGTACGATCCCGTCACGGCATCCAGCGCGTAGAGGCAGTCGCCGAGGAAATTGCCGCCGATGCAAACGGTGGAGCCCGATACGGCCACGGCTTGAACAAGGCCACCCGGGTCGGCGGGATTCCAGGCGGTGGCGGCGCCTGTCGAGCAGTCCAGCGCGGCAATGTGATTGCGCGCCAGCCCGCCAATCATCGAGAAATTGCCCCCAACGTACAGGGTCGAACCCGACACGGCCAACGCTTCGACCGTGTTGTTTGGGCCGGGATTCCATGCTGGGTCCACGCTGCCGTCGGCGAGGATGTGGGCGAGGTTGTTCCGCGCCAGGCTTCCGACCTGCGTGATATACCCGCCGATGTACCATCCGCCCACCCCATCAGGCTCGCACGCCGATACCTGTCCCGTCACTTGAGAGACGATGCCAACGACTTTGCCCGTCGTGGCGCTGATCGGCGCTCCGCCACCGGTATACGGCCCCACATAGGTGAACAACCCTCCCAGATAGACGGTGGTTGGCGTGCGGGCAAGGGCATAGACCCTCCCATTGGTCGCGCAGGCCCCCTGGCGCGGCGCGCTGCTCTGACACCGCGCGCCAGCCGGGGCCAACGCCGCCACACACGCCAAGAGAATTCCTGCCGCGCGCGGCAAGAGCCGCGCCGCTTTCCGTGACCGCGGCGTCCCCACGATTCGAACGTCGCGACGAAACAGGCTCGAGGAGCGTTTCATTGAATTCCCCTTCCATGCCGTGGGAAGTCAGACAGCCGATCTCTCGATGAAGAGACCCTTCATCCAAACGATTGGCGTCGAACAATGTAAAACACCGGACGAAACAAAAACCACGTGGAAGCTTGCCCGCCCGCGCCGTCATCTGTCAAGAGAAGAAAACCGGGAACACCCACGCTTCTTCAATCGGCTATAGCGGGGAGCGCTCAGAGTTTGCGGCGGGAAGAGCAAGCCAGTCTCCGTTCTTCCCGGCTCTGCCGCGTAGTAAGGAAGGAACTCACCCGTCAATCCGGCGGCAGGCACGCCTTCCAACCGCCGTGGAGAAGGCCGTGCAGTTCCGCCACCACGTCCGTGCACTTGGGATCCTCGGCCACGTTGTAGAACTCGCCGGGGTCGGTTTGGTGGTCGAACAGGGCGACCTTGTACTTGGAAGAGCCCCTGCTGGCGTTGTACTCCCAGTAGCGATAGCGATCGGTGCGGATCGTGGCATTTTCCGGGCTGCCAGTCATGGTGATCGCGCCTTTCTTCCACACCATATCGGGCTTCCGCAGGAGGCCCTTCATGCTGATCGCCTCGACGCCCGGCGGCTGCGGGATGCCGCACAGGTCGAATAGCGTCGGGAAGGTGTCGATAAACTCGACCGGGCGCTTGCAGACGCCGCCGGGCTGGGTCACGCCGGGGGCCTTGATGATCAGCGGCACGGTGACGCCTTCCTCGTACAGGTCGCCGTAGAAGATCGGCTGGCCCTCGCCCATCGACCGGGGGGCGGTCTTATCCCTCAGGTATCCTTCCTCGCCCGGCTTTAGGGCCTTCTCAAACGCTTTCTCGAAGATGCGAGGTACGCGCACGGTCGTCAACTGCTTCACCAGAAGCGACTGGCCCTCCTTGACCGGCTCCT
>JAPLSS010000335.1 GCA_026398515.1 Candidatus Sumerlaeota bacterium
TTTTGTGTTCGGGCGTGAAGAAATCCTCGGTCCCCAGCAGCCCCTGTTTGTAGGAAACCAGCGCCTGCGGCTGCGTCGCGTGGATCATGTCGTAGAGCTCCTGGCAGCGGAACTTCGAATAATCGCCGGTGTGAAGGACGCCGATGCCGTCGAGCCAGATGCCGGCGACCGGGCCGTATTGCGTCAGCAGTTCGCGGATCTGCGCGGCCATGAAATCGACGTACTTCTGGAGATCGTGGGCCTTGCCGTAGGCGTACGACGGCTCCGGCGGATCGTATTCGGGCCGCGCCCTGCCGCCCCATTCGTCGTTGTTGGGGGCGTGCGGGTGCTTCCAGTCGCGTCCGTGCGAGTAATAGAGGAAGAAGCCGACGCCCGCCTTGGCGCAGGCCGCGGCCAATTCGCCCGCGAGGTCGCGCCGCGCGGCGGAATTCAGGCTGTTGAAGGCCGTTTCCTTGGTGCGGAACAGGCAGAAGCTGTCGTGATGGCGCGTGGTCAGGTTGATGTACTTCATGCCGCAGTCCCGCGCGAACTCGACGATCGCCTCGGCGTCGAACTTCGCGGCGGTGAAGCGCTGGGCGAGTTTCTCGTATTCGCTGACCGGGATTTTCTCGCGCAGCTGCACCCACTCGTGGTTTTCCAGAAGCGAATACAGGCCGTAGTGAAGGAACAGCCCGTACTTCGCCTCGCGGAACCATTGCATGGCCGCCGCGCGCGGGTCCTGGCGATAGAGGTCTTCGTAGCTCTTGAGATAGCTGGGAATCTCGCTCATGCGCCGGGTCTCCTTGTTGGTGGTAGGAAAACCGGGGACAGGCGCGCTTTCCCGGTGGATCATGGCGGGGTCGACTGGAGAACCGCAGCCGGAAAAGCGAGCCCGTCCCCGTTTTTCCCCCCGACTTTGGGCAAGACGCTTGCCAGAGAGCAAGGAAAGTCTTTGCAGGTTGAAGCGTTGTTCGTTCATTCTGGCAAGCGGCGCGGGCTTTTCAGCCTGTGAACTCCGAAGCCGCGCGGCGCGTCGAAGATCACCGGCTGGAAAGCCTGCGCCACTCGTGGGCATTCATGAAACGGGAGATTCCTCCAATGAAACTCGGCATTCGCAGCATCTGTGTGAGCAAGGATTTTGTGGAAGCGATGCGCATAAGCAAAGAGGCCGGGCTCGACGGCATCCAGATCGCCTCCGGCGAGGCGCGGATGTACGAAGCCTCGGACGCGGAACTCCTGGCGTTCAAGAAGCGCGTCAACGACGCCGGGCTGGAGATCGCCTCGTCCAGCGCCGGGCCGAACCTGGTCAACCCGGCCGCGGCCGAGAAGTCGCTGGAGCAAATGCAGAAGCTGATTCACGCGGCGGCGGTGATGGGCTACGGGATCGTCACCGGCGAGGTCAAGGCGCTGCCCGCCGGCATGGCGCCAGAAGAAGGCTGGAAATCCTGCGTGGCGACCGTGAAGCGCGTGTGCGAGATGTGCGACCGGGAAGGCGTCGTCTACGGCGTCGAGCCGGGCGGGAACTGCCTGGTGCGCACGACCGACGACCTGGAGCGGCTGCTGCGCGAAGTGGGCCACCCGCGCCTGGCCGTCAATTTCGACGGCGGCAACCTATGGCACGCCGGCAGCGATGCGCTCGAGGCGGCGCGGCGGCTGGCCCAACACATCCGCCACGTCCACACCAAGGACTGGAGCCGCGCCGAGGGAAAGGAAATGGCGCTCGGCGACGGCGAGGTCGACTACGCGGCCATCCTGCGCGTTCTGCGCAAGGCGGGCTACGACGGCTGGCTGGTGATCGAACGCGAACGCACCGCCGACCCCGAAAGCGACACGATCAAAGCGGCGGCGCGGCTCAAGGGAATCCTCCGAGGTTTGTAGGCGGCGGGGAAGACGGCAACGATTGAGAAAGTCTCGCCTTGAACCCCCGCTGCCTCCGGGGGATATTGCCCACCGGAACACGGGCGCGTGGCAGCCATACCGCCCCTTGCTGATCAAAGAAGGCCTGACCGTGAACGAGTGGGAATTCACCGCCCAAATCGCCAGTTGGATCAATGGGTATCTCAGCGTCAATCCCGAGTTCCCGTTTTCCAAAGCCGCATGCGAGCAAGCGGGCAAGGGCTCCTCGAAGCGGCGCGACCTGACCCTCCTCGACAGGAGCGGCCGCGTTGTCCTGACCGGCGAGATCAAACTGCCTTTCCGTCCCGACGGTGGAACACCGCACAACGCGAAAGTCGTCGCCGATTCTCGCTCCAAGGCTCTTCGGGCTGAAAGCCCGTACTTTTTCACGTGGAACGTCAACGAGTTCGTTCTCTGGGAGACGCGCGGACCACGTGTTTCATGGCGAGATGAAAACTACCGTTCCTGGGAGATCACAAACGTTCTCCAGGAGAGCCAACTGGAATCGCCGCCCACGGAGCATGCCCTGACCAATTGGGTGTACAAATTCCTGCGCGAGTTCTCCGGCATCTGTCGCGGCACGTGGACCATCGAGTCGAAACCTCCTGACGAAAAGTTCATCGACGCCCTCGAATCCGCCCTCCTGATGCCCGTTCGCCAGACGCAAGAGGAACTCTGGAAGCGCTACGCGACGCCTCGCTTCAAGGCCGAACTCGACCAGTGGATGCGCGAAGAACAGGGGTGGACCATCACCGACGACCCCGAAGGCATCCGCGAAAACCTCGAAAACGCCGCCAAGGCCGCCTGCTACGCGCTCGTTAACAAACTCGTCTTCCACGACGCGCTCCTCAAGAATTACGAGTCCCAGATCGAGCGCCTGGACGTCCCGGCTCACATCGGCAAGGGGGAAGATCTCCGGCAGTGCTTCGAGCACTATTTCGCCGCGGCGAAGGACGTGACGGGCGACTATGAAACGGTCTTCGGCGAGAATCCGGTCTCCATCGGAAATCGCATCCCCTTCTACTCCGACCTCGCCGTGCCCTACTGGCGCGAACTGATCGCCCAGATCAACCGCTTCGACTTCTCCCAACTCGACTACGAGGTCATCGGAAGCATCTTCGAACGCCTCGTCGATCCCGATCGCCGCCGGAAATACGGGCAGTTCTTCACGCGGGCGGAGGTCGTCGATCTCATCAACAGTTTTTGCATCCGCACCGGGAGGGAGAAGGTCATGGACCCCGCGTGTGGCGGCGGCACGTTTCTGGTCCGGGCCTATTCCCGCAAGCGCGAGATTCTGCATGAACGCCACCACGGGGAAATCCTCGGCGACCTTTACGGCATCGACGTCGCCGATTTTCCCGCCCGCCTCACGACCATCAACTTGGCCGTCCGCGATCTCGTGAACAAGGAGAATTACCCTCGCATCGCCCGACAGGATTTTTTCAACGTCCGTCCCGGCCACCCCTTCCTCACACTGCCCCGAAAGGTCGCAGCGCAATCGCTGGGAGCCGGGGAACCGAGAAAGATCGAGGTCCCCGAACTCGACGCCGTCATCGGCAACCCGCCGTACATCCGGCAAGAGGAGATTCGCCGGGCCAAGCGAATGCCCAACGGCGGCATCGAGCCCGGGACCAAGGAGAGCTATCGCCAACTCGTGCGCGAAGAGGCCGGCCTCGATCTGTCGGGCCGCAGCGACATTCATTGTTACTTTTGGCCTCACGCCGCCGCGTTCCTGAAGAAGGATGGCTACCTTTGCTTCCTCACCTCTAGCCAGTGGCTCGATGTCGAATACGGGTTCCGCCTGCAGGAATGGATTCTCCGGAGCTTTGAGATTGTCGCCGTCTTCGAGAGCATCGACGAGCCGTGGTTTGTCGGCGCGCGGGTGGCGACAACGATCACGATCCTCCGCAGGCAGTCCGACCACGCGCGCCGAATGGAAAACACAGTCCGTTTCGTCCAGATTCGCCGTCCCATCGGGGAAATCCTGGCCCACGACGGCACCGCCGCCGGGGCTGTCAGCGTCGTGGATGGCTTCCGAGACGAAATCCTTGCCCTCGACACAGACACAAGCAACGGGCGATACCGCGCCCGATTGGTGAAGCAGGGAGACTTGTGGGACGAGGGGGTGCGGCTTGGCATTACGATGGCCAAGGCGAAGGGGGG
>JAPLSS010000585.1 GCA_026398515.1 Candidatus Sumerlaeota bacterium
GATGGCCCCGCGCGGCCAGGTCCGCCGCCGTCTCCTGCGCGATGCCCTCCTCCAGCAGAACGTCGCTGTCCGGACGGCCGGTTTGCAGGTAGTGCCGCGGCCGGTCGAGAGCGCTTTGCGGATCCAGCCCGTCCTCCAGCAACGCCAGGACCACCTGCGCGTGCCCCTGCGGCTGCATCAGCCCGCCCATGACTCCGAACCCGCCGTAGACCGACCCGTCGGATTCGCGCGTGGCCATGCCGGCGATGATCGTGTGATAGGGGCGTTTGCGCGGCGCCAGGGCGTTGGGATGGCCGGGATCGAGCGAGAAGAAGCATCCGCGATTCTGCAAGGCGAACCCCAGGCCGGGCGGAACGATCCCCGTGCCGAACGGCTTGCTGTTGCTGTTCACGAAGGAACAGATGTTGCCGAACGAGTCGGCCACGGTGAAGTAGACCGTGTCGGCGCCGCCCAACAGGCCGGGGCCATGCTCGTGATTGGCGGCCTGCGGGTCGATTCGCCTCGCGCGTGCGTCGGCGTAGGCGGGGCTGAGCAGGTCCTTCAGCGGAATCGAATAAAACGCGGGATCGGCGACGTGCCGGCGCGCGTCGGCCAACGCCAGGCGCATGGCTTCGATCTCATAGTGCAGGCGCGGCGCGGACATCGGGGCGCCCAGCGCGCCCAGGTCCACGCATGACAGGATGTTGAGCGCGATCAGCGCCGCCAAGCCCTGGCCGTTCGGCGCGCATTCGTGAATGCGAACGCCGCGATAGACCGCGCTGATCGGCTCCTCCCACGTCGCGGCGTGCTCCGCCAGATCGTCGAGCGTCATCGCGCCGCCGCGCGATTGCAGGGCGGCCACGATGGCCTCGGCGATCGGCCCGCGATAGAACGCGTCGGGCCCGCCTTCGGCGATGGCGCGCAGGGAGGCGGCCAGCGCGGCGTTGCGGACGATCTCGCCGGCGCGGGGCGCGCGGCCGCCGGGCAGGAGATCGCACGGCGCCGGGTTGGACTCCATCAGCATCCGCGCATTGGCCTCCCACGACCGGGCGGCCAGCGGCGCCACGGGGAACCCTTCGTCGGCGAGGCGGATGGCCGGCGCCAAAACGGCAGCCATGCCGAGCGAGCCGAAGCGCTCCCGCAAGGCAAACCAGCCGGCGCACGTGCCCGGAACCGTCACGGCGTATGGGTGGCGAGGCGGGAGCGCGTCGCTGTGGCCCTCGCGCTGAACGCGATCCAGCGTCAGCGCGGCGGGCGAGCGGCCCGAGCTGTTGAGAGCCGCGACAACTCCAGTCGCTCCTTGATAATAGAGGGCGAAGCAGTCGCCGCCGAGTCCGGTGCTCATCGGCTCGGTCACGCCCAGCGCCGCGGCCGTCGCCGCCGCGGCGTCGGCGGCGTTTCCGCCTCGCTCCAAAATGGCTAGCCCCGCCTGGACGGCCAGCGGCTGACTGGCGGCGACCATGCCCCGCGCGGCATACACCGGCGAGCGCCGCGAGATGAACTCGGTCATGGCGGCCCCTTGATCCGTGGAAGGCGGCGAATGACGCTCTTTTGAAGCGCAACCCGCCGCCGCGTGCGTTCCGCGACCCTTGCGTCGGCCAACGAAAGCCTTCAGGCGCGCAGCCTAGTCGATGGGGCGCGCCCGCGCAACGATTGCGACAGCGGCGCGCGGCCGGAGGGAAGAAGACGGTCGGGCGCCAACGAACCCAGACGACCGCCCTGAAAAACGGGGACTGGCTCGGCGGCGCTTGCGCCGCCTGCTTTCTCGCTTTCCCGCCAGCCCTGAGCGTGTCGAAGGGACTGAAGTTTTCGGACTTGCCGTATCAAGACCCATCGGACAAGCGTGCCTGTCCCCGGTTTTCCGGCCTACGAACCCGCGTCGGCGCGACGGCCCGGCGCGCTCGTCGGTGAATGCGCCGATTCGAAATCCCTTAGCAACTCGTCGATGTTGTCGACGGTCACGTCGGCGCCGAGGGCGATCAGGCCTTCGCGCGAGGTGAGGCCCCACGCGGCGCCGCAGGAGAAGGCGCCGGCGGCCTTGGCGACCTCCAGATCAGGGGCGCCGTCGCCGACCACAAGGGTTTGATCGGACCGCGCGCCGAGGCGCTCCATCACGGCGCGCAACGCGCCGGGATCGGGCTTGCAGGGAAACTCGGGCCTCTCGCCCCACGCCAGGTCGAATCGCTCGGCCAGGCCCAGGCGCGCGAGGATCTCGACCGTGATCGCGTGCGGCTTGTTGCTCAGCAGAGCGGTCTTCACGCCCAGCCGGCGCACGCCGTCCAGGAATTCGAGCGCGCCGGGATACAGGCGCGAACGCTCGGCCGCGTGCTCCGCCGCGTACGCCTGCCAGTGCGCCAGCGCGCGGGCGATCAGGTCGCCGTCGTCGATCCGCAGGGCGCGGCGCAGGAGCATGACTGCCCCATTGCCGACGAAGGATCGGACGGTCGCGAAATCCAGCGGCGCCTTCCCCAGCTGCGCGAGGGTGTAGTTGGTCGCCTGGTGAATGTCTTCGAACGCGTCGACCAGCGTTCCATCCAGATCCAAGACCACGAGGCGAATTTCGGCCAGAGGCACAGCGGACATCGATTCCACGCCTCTCCTCAACCGGCGTCCCGGTCTCTTTCGCACAAGCGGGAGCATGGCGCAAACGAAAGTTCGGAGCGCGACTTTCAGGTCATATGAGTCTTATAGCTCTTATAGGACTTATAGCGGCATGTGCGGGCCGGGCAGCCCGCCCTCCACAAGACCCTTGCAACACGCCGCCGGGCTTTCTAGTGTTCGTATTCCTGCAACGGCCTCTTCCGAGGAGTGGACAACTGATGGCGAACTACCTGGTCACCGGCGGCGGCGGATTCATCGGCAGCCACTTGGCGCGGCATCTGGCCGACGCGGGCGAATCGGTCCGCGTGCTCGACAACTTCTCCACCGGTTCCCGGGAAAACCTCAAAGGGTGCGAGGGGAAGATCGACCTTGTCGAGGGCGACATGTGCGACATGGACGCGGCGCGCCGCGCCGTGGCCGATATGGACTACGTGTTGCACGAGGCGGCCATTCCGTCGGTCGTGCGCAGCGTCGACGACCCGCCGGGCACGACCGCCAACAACGTGATGGGGACGGTGAACCTGCTGACGGCGGCGCAGCGGGCCAAGGTGCGCCGCTTCGTCTACGCCGCCTCGTCGTCGGCCTACGGCGACCAGCCCGTCGAAGTGAAAGTGGAAACGCTTTCGAACAATCCCCTCTCGCCCTACGCGGCGGCCAAGCTGACCGGCGAGTTCCTGTGCCAGGCGTTCTACCGCTCGTTCGGCCTGGAGACGGTCAGCCTGCGCTATTTCAACGTCTTCGGCCCGCGCCAGGATCCTGCCTCGCCCTATAGCGCGGTCATTCCGCTGTTCATCTGCGCGCTGCTCGAGGGGCGGCGTCCGAAGATCTACGGCGACGGGCTGCAATCCCGCGATTTCACGTACGTGGACAACGTCGTGCTAGGCAACGTGCTGGCGGCCACGTCGAAGACGGGCGCGGGCCAAACGATCAACGTCGCCTGCGGGGAATCGTATACGCTGTTGGACCTGCTCGATCGCCTCAGCGGCATTCTCGGCGTTGCTAGCCAGCCGGAGTTTCTGCCGCCGCGCCCCGGCGACGTGCGCCACTCGAAAGCCTCCATTGAAAAGGCCGGGGCGCTGCTGGGATACAGAGTGAAGGTGAGTTTCGACGAAGGGCTGCGGCGGACGCTGGAATATTACCGATCGCAGCGCAAATAACGCGACCCCGCATGCGCACAAAGGTCAATATGGACGCGCTGTGGTCGAACGGGCGGAGCGCACATCGAACACGGAAAATCGAAGATCCCAAAAAGGGGTTAGCCAATGTCCGAGACGCCCAAGGTCATGTCCGACGAAGAACTCAAGGTCTGCCTGGAAAAGGCGAAGATCCTCGCCGAGGCGCTTCCGTACATCCAGGAATTCCGCGGGGCCGCCATCGTGATTAAGTACGGCGGCCACGCCATGACCGATGAAACCCTGAAGCAGTATATTATCGAAGATATCGTATTGCTTGAGATCGTCGGCATGAAGCCGGTCGTCGTTCACGGCGGCGGGCCCGAGATCACCGCCATGATGGACCGGCTCGGACTGAAGCCCAAGTTTGTCGACGGCATGCGGGTGACCGACGCGGCGACCATGGAAGTGGCCGAGATGGTGCTGAGCAAGATTCGCGGCGAACTTGTCGCCCGCATCAACACCAACGGCGGGCGCGCCGTCGGCCTCAGCGGCAAGGATGGCGGCTTGTTTCAGTGCCGAAAACTGCTGGCCGAACCTAAGGACGGCGGCGGCGCGGTGGATTACGGCTTCGTCGGCGAGATCACGCGCGTCGATCCCGAAGTGATTCGCACCCTGGAGGAGCAGCAGTTTATTCCAGTGGTATCCTCCATCGGCGTCGATGAGAAGGGGCAGACATATAACATGAACGCCGACCTGGCGGCGGCGGAGTTGGCGCGCGCCCTCAAAGCCCGCAAGTTGGTCTTGTTGACCGACGTGCGCGGCGTCCTGCGCAACCCCAAGGACCCCTCGACCCTCATTCCGTCGATCCCCGCCCAGGACGTCGCCGGCCTGGTCAGCGCGGGCGTCATCTCCGGCGGCATGATCCCCAAGACCGACGCCTGTCTGCGCGCGCTCGACGAAGGCGTGGAGAAGGCGCACATTCTCGACGGCCGCCTGCCGCACGCGTTGCTGCTGGAGTTGCTGACGCCTTCGGGAGTAGGAACGCAAATTGTCGCATGAATTCGTAGTCCCGGCTTCAGCCGGTCCTGGCGCTCTTATCCGCCCGCTAATTCAAATCTTGAATCCCATCAAGATAAGATAGGTCTTCTTTCGAGAGCAAGAGATCCCCGGTGCCGCAGCTATCCCGCAATTGCTCGACGGACTTGGGACCAATTACGGCGACGGCCGGAAATGGTTGGTTAGTTAAGTAAGCCAACGCGATCTGGTTTGGAGTCCGCCCCAGCCGCGCGGCAAGTTCCCTCGCCCGGTCCAGGCGCGCGAAGTTCTCTTCATGGAAATAGCGTCGAGCGATGCTCTTCGCTTTCCCTGATTCCGCCGCCATCCCGCGATGGTATTTCCCGGAAAAGAACCCCTGCCCTTGCGAGGAAAACGCGGCGACGGGAAGCCGGGTTTCGAGATGGTATTGATAGGTTTCGTCATCCATAAAGAACGTGCCGAGATCGCTGCCTGCGCCGCGATTGGTTCGGGCGAAGCTCCAGCCAATCTGACTGGCGCAGAAGCCGGTCACCCCATGCGCTCGGGCGTATTCCGCGGCTTCGTTCAGACGTTCCACCGACCAGTTCGACGCGCCGATCGCGCGAACCAGTCCGGCCTGGATGTGAGCATTCAGCGCCTCCAGGATCTCGCCAACGGGACGCCGCGGATCGTCGCGGTGCATCCAATAGAGATCCACGTGGTCCGTTCTCAGCCGTTCCAAACTCTCGCGCAGGTCGTGTTCGATTTCCGCCGGCGACAGGCGGGGCCGGCGCATGGAACTCCAATCGGGGTGGCCGCCCTTGGTGCCAACCAAGACGCTGCCTCTCGTCCCTCGCGCGGCCATCCATTCCCCGATAGTCCGCTCGCTCGCCCCCCAGCCGCCAGGAATACACGCGGCGTAGATATGCGCCGTATCCAAGAGGTTGCCGCCGGCCTCGACAAACACATCGAGCATCTGAAACGCAAGATCCCGGGCCACTGCCGTGCCGAAACTCCCCGTGCCCAGGCCAATGACGGATAGATTCAGATCCGTGCCGGGAAGAAGAATCCTACGCATGAGTGCAATGCTCCAAGCGGAGAGTTCAGGCGTTCAGCGGCAACGGCTGAAGCCCTCCCTCTCAGCGCGACGCGTCTTATCGCGGCCGTGTGTATCCATGCCTCCCCAGATACTTGCCCGGCGACCAATACTCACTAAACATATAACACAAAAGGTCCAGCTTCTCGACCAGGATGCGGCCCTTCTCGTCCAGCGCGTCCTCATCGACATGCTGCGCCACCACTTCGCCCAGGAAGAGGTCATGGTCGCCGGTTTCGATGATATTCAGCAACTTGCACTCAATAT
>JAPLSS010000633.1 GCA_026398515.1 Candidatus Sumerlaeota bacterium
CGGGGTGACCGCGCCGTTTCCCATCGTGGCCTGCGTCGGGTACAGCAGCCACCGGCGGTCGCGGCAGTAGTAGTTGGCCGCGCTTTGCATGTGAAAATCGACCGCGGCGGGGCCGGCGACGCCCAGAGCCCGGAGCGAGCCGAGGTAGGCGTCGCGGCCGGTCTGGGTCCAGCAAGGCAGCGTGTTGGGCGGGTCGTCCCCCAGGAAGTTGTTGCGGCTGATGATCAGCGCCGCTTCCGCGCCGTTGGAATTCTTGACGGCATCGAAGGAGATCGTTGGCAAGCCGGCCATCTTGCGGAAGTAGTCCACCCGCCGCTCGGTGGCCGTCTTGTACGCCGCGCTGGTGTCGCCGGCGGTGCACGCGTCGACGTTTCCCGTCCACCCCGAGGGAACGCCGTTCGAGGCCAGATACTGCGCGTTGTAGAAGTCGATGACTGAGTCGCGGCTCCAGACGTTCACCGACATCGCAATGCCCTCGCCCGAAATCGGCAGGAGTGGTTCCTGCGCCGGAGCGGCCTCGGCGTGCCCCAGGGCTTGGGGAGCGAGCAAAATGGCCGACAGCGCCCAAACGCGCGTAGCTCGGTGAATTGCCGCCAGTCGGATCATAACCGTTCTCCTGCCAGGGAACTGGGGAAGCGAAGATGCAGACAGGCAGAGTCTAGCGGAAAGCGACCCGGGCAACAAAGAAAAAGGGTGCAAGGAAAAGGGCGCCCGTACGGCCGGTCCGCGGGCACATTCGAATCACGGTCGGCGTCGGAAGAGTGAGGGTTCAAAGCGCAAGCCCTTCGAGGGCCTGCGCTTATCCGAGAATGCGCCCATGCGGTTTGACGGCCCGCACCTATCTATGACGAGTCATGTCCCATGCGCAGGGCCTGCTTACAGCCTCAGTTCACATGCACCCCCGCCGCCCCGAAGCCCCCGAGCGGGTACGGCGGCAGCCATCCCTGCCCCTGAATGAAGATCGTATAATCCCCCGCCGCGGGCAGAGCGAGGTCCGTGCGGCCGTTCGAGAAATCGGCGCCCGGATAGTAGACCGCCTGCCACAAGGCATTGCCCGACGGGCCGGTCACGTTGATCCAATTCGCGCCGTCGTACACGATCATCAGGTAGCGCCAGGTCCCATAGATGTCGGTCTTCCAACTCAGGCGCGCGACGTGGTTTCCCTGGTCCTGCGCCGACACCTGGATCGGCGTATGGGGCGCGCCGCTGTACAGGATGCCGGTCCACGGGTTCGCGCACGCATACCACGTGGAATCGGGATACTGGCTGGAAATCCAGGCATGATAGGCGCCGGAGAACTTGGCGTCGATCTGCCCGAATACGCTGCTGTTGGGGTAGAGGAACCACATCGAATTGTTGTAGCCGCCGCCGACCCAATTGGCGGCGTAAATGTCGTACGCGAAGCCGAGGAACTGCGCCGGGGTCGAATGGTAGTTCAGCCAGGTCAGGTTGATCTTGCCGCCGCCGCCGTCGCCCGCGCCGTAGATCGCCGGCTCCCCTTCGGTCGAGGGCTGGGTGGCGTCAATGGGATAGACGTCATACGAGAACCTCTGGGCGACTCCATCCACCACTACGTTGTTCACGAGGACCTGATAATGAACGCCTTCCGCCGGATTCAGGCCCGAGGGACGCCAGACCAGCGTGTGGTCGCCGATATAGACGCTGGAATTGAACGCCGGGTACACGGGGTCCACGGTTAGCGAGAGCGGCGCGCCGTTCCTCCACATCGAGACCGTGGCGTGGGTGAAATCGACGTGGTCGTTGGGGTAGTTGTCGTAGGCCCGGTTGTAGGAGAACGACCAGCGGTCAAACAGGAGATTGAGGGGGACGAACCCCATCGGCGGCCAGACGACGACCGTCGGCGCCAGCGGCCGGGTTCCCATGGGCCCGGCGGCCCACAGCGCGTTGGCCGGGCTGTAAGGGGCGGTGGGCGTCACCGCGCCGTTGCCCATGCTGACTTGGGGCGGATACAGAAGCCACCGGCGCTGGCGGCAGAAGGTATTGTTCGCGCTCTGCATGTAGAGGTCGACGGAGTCGGGGCCGGCCACGCCCAAGGTCCGCAGCGACTTCTGCACCGCGTCGTGGCCGGTCAGCGTCCAGCACTTCAGCGTGTCGGGCGGGTCCTCGCCCGTGTAGTTGTTGCGGCTGACGATCAGCGCCGCTTCCGCGCAGTTGTAGCTCTTCACATCGTTGAACGCGACGGCGGGCAGGGCGCACATCCCGCGGAAGTAGTTGACGCGTCCCAGGACCGCCGCTTTGAAGTCGGCGCTGGTGTCGCCGGCGATGCACTGGTCGACGTCGCCCGTCCAGCCCGAGGGCCAGCTCTTCCCCGGCTGGTAGAACGTGTTGTAGAAGTCGACGATGGAGTCGCGGCTCCAATTGTTCACCGCCGTTTGAACGGCCTCGGCGCGCACGACGGCCATGGACACAACCAGAATTGCCGCTGCCGATAATCGCATCATGACCATTTCCAGAGCAAACAGCATGGAAAATGGGGACAGCCACCTATTTCGCGGGCGAAGAATCTCGCGAACCGCTGAAAGCTTTGCCCGGCGAAACAGGCGACTGTCCCCATTTTTACGTCATCAGTTCACGTGCACGACCGTCGATCCGAAGGCGCCGAGCGTGTACGGCGGCAGCCACCCCTGCCCCTGGATGTAGATCGTGTAGTAGCCCGCCGAAGGCATGGTCAGGTTCGTGCGGCCATTCGAGAAATCGCTGCCCGGATAGTAGACCGCCTGCCACGTTGCGTAGCCGGAGGGGCCGGTCACATTGATGAAGTTCGAGCCGTTGTTGACGATCATCAGGTAGCGCCAGGTCCCGTAGATGTCGGTCTTCCAGTTCAGGCGCGCGGTGTGGCCGCCGATGTCGCTGGCCGACACGTTGATCGGCGCGTGCGGCGCGCCGCTATACTCAATGCCGGATATCGCGTTCGACGGATACCAGCTGCCATCGCCATACTGGTTGGACGCCCACACGTGGTAGCCGCCGGAGAAGCCGGCATCGAGAAGGCCGGTTGACGCCTGGCTGTAGTAGGGGAACCACATCGTGCCGTTCCAGCCGCGGTTGACCCAGTTCGCGGCGTAGATGTCATACGCGAAGCCGAGGAACTGGTAGGGAGTCAGCCGGCCATTGGCCCAGGCCAGGTCGAGGACGCCGCTGCCGTTGTCCGTCCAGCCGAGCAGCGTCGGCGCGCCCTTGATGGACGCCGTGCCCACGTCGACCGCGTAGACCTCGTAGTAGAACGAGCGGGCCACGCCGTCGATCACTACGTTGTTGATCGTGATGCCGTATTTCGTTCCGTCCAGCGGGTTATAGCCCGACGGCTCCCAGACGATGGTGTGGTCGCCGACCATATCACCTTTCACGGTGTTGAACCCGGGATAGAGCGGATCGACGATCCCCGACAGCGCGACCCCGTTCCTTGTCATCGAGATCGTGGCCCCGAAGAAATTGACGTGATCGTTGGGAGAAGCCGCGACGCTCTTGTTATAGGAGAACGACCAGCGGTCGAAGATCAGGTTCTTGGGAACAAAACCGGGCGGCGGCCAAGCGATGACCTGCGGCGAGGTCGGCCGGGAACCAAAAAGGCCTCCGTCGCCCAGCACCCACAGCGCGTTGGCCGGGTAGAACGAGCTCGTCGGAGTCACCGAGCCATTGCCCATGGTCACCTGCGGCGGGTAGAGGATCCACCGGCGATGGCCGCAGTATTCATTGCCGGTTCCCGGGTCCTGCATGTACAGATCGACGGCCTCGGGGCCGGCGGCGCCCGGACCCAGAGCGATGTTGGAGTGGCTGGCGCCGTCATAGCCGTTGGCGGAATAGCAGGCCCAGTTGGACGGCGGCGTGTGACTCAGAGCATTGTTGGCGCTAAAGATCAGCGCCGCTTCCTGGTCATTGGGATTCTGCACGCCATTGGAGTTGTCGACGGGGGGCAGGCCGCACATGCCGCGGTAGTAATTGACTCTCCGCGTGGTGGCCGTTCGATAGGCCGAACTGACGTCGCCGGCGATGCACGAGGGGACGTAGCCCGTCCAGCCCGAGGGCACGCCGACCGAGGCCAGGTACTCGGTGTTGTAATAATTGATGACCGCGTCGCGGCTCCAGTTGTTGATGGCCATTCGGGTGATTTCGCCGGAGGGCGGGAGTTGCCCCTCCTTCGGCGGCGCGTGCAGTTCCGGGGCTGGCCCGAGTTGGGCGCCGAACACCGCCGGCGCCGCCAACGCCATCGCCGCCAACGCCCAAGCCAAAGCGAAACGCTTCACCGCTCCACGCTCGATCATGGCTGGTCTCCTTGAATTGCGATCAAATGCAGCTCTGAGCCTGCAAATGCCGCTATTGTAGCGAAACGGGACGAAGGATTTCAAAGGAAAAGGGCGACGACGACGCGGAAGGGGCGTCGGCTGCCGGCGCGCCACTTCCGCGCCGAGGCCTTGCGCCGTTGCATTCCGGGCCATTGCATGATAAACGGAATCCACGAAGCGCCGATGAATGAAACGGGTTCGGCGGGGCGTTGGACTGGCGGGCGGTCGTGGCGTGGCGAAGATCGATCTGAAGATTCGCGGGATGGATTGCGCGGAAGAGGTCGCGGCGCTGAAGAAGGCGCTGCAAGCCCTCCGCGGCGTGCGGGAACTCGACTTCGACCTGCTGAACGCCCGCCTGCGCGTGGAATACGACGAAGCGCTGGCGGCGCCGAACACGCTTATCGCCGCGGTGGCGCGCACGGGCATGGCCGCCGAGCCGTTCGACCAAGCGCGGGCGAAACAGGCGCCGGCGGCCGGCCATTGGGCGCCGTGGGGCCGCACGGCGCTGACCGCGCTTTCGGGCCTGGCGACTCTGGCGGGGCTGGCGGTTCACGCGACACTCCACGGGTTCGCCGACGCGCTGACCGAGGCGCACGGGTTCGCCGAGATGCCGCGAGCCGTCTCGGCGTTGTATCTCGGCGCCGTAATCCTCGGCGGGTGGCGGATCGCGCCGAAGGCGGCGGCGGCGCTGCGGCGCTTGCGGCCGGACATGAACCTGCTGATGACGATCGCCGTCGCGGGCGCGATAGGCATCGGGCAATGGTTCGAAGCGGCGACGGTGACTTTCCTGTTCGCGCTGTCGCTGACGCTGGAATCGTGGAGCGTGGGGCGGGCGCGGCGGGCGATCGGGGCGCTGATCGCGCTGTCGCCGCTGAAGGCGCGCGTCTTGCGCCTCCAGGACCAGCGCGAGGAACTGGTCGACGTGGAGCGGGTGGCCGTCGGCTCGCGGGTGATCGTGCGGCCGGGGGAGCAGTTCCCGCTCGATGGGCGCGTCGCCCTGGGCGAAACGACGGTCAACCAGGCGCCGATCACCGGCGAGTCGCTTCCCGTGGAAAAGAAGCCGGGGAGTTCGGTGTTCGCGGGCACGATCAACGGCGATGGGGCGGTGGAGTTCGTCACCACGCGGCCCGCGGGCGACACCACCCTGGCGCGCATCGTGCGCCTGGTCGCCGAAGCCCAGAGCCGCCGGGCGCCGAGCGAGCAGTGGGTCGAGCGGTTCGCGCGCGTCTATACGCCGTCGGTGATGGCGCTGGCGGTCGTCATCGCCGTTCTGCCGCCGGCGCTGCGCGGGGGCGAGTGGGCGCGCTGGTTCTACCAGGCGCTCGTCCTGCTGGTGATCGCCTGCCCGTGCGCCCTGGTGATCTCCACGCCGGTGAGCATCGTGGCGGCCCTGGCCAGCGCGGCGCATCATGGAGTGCTCGTCAAGGGCGGCCTGTTCGTCGAAGAGCCTTCGCGGATGCGCGCGCTGGCGCTGGACAAGACCGGGACGCTCACGGAAGGGCGGCCGGAAGTGGGCGAGATCGTTGCTTTCTCCGGCCATACCGAAGGGGAGGTGCTCGAGATCGCCGCGGCCATCGAAGCGCGCTCGGAGCACCCGCTGGGGCGCGCCATCGTCCGCCATGCCCGCGCGCGGGGGGTGACGCCGCCGCCGGCCGAACGCTACCTGGCCGTTCGGGGCAAGGGCGCCGAGGCGATCCTGCGCGGCCATGACTTTTGGATCGGCTCGCACCGGCTGTTGACCGAACGCGGCCAGGACACGCCCGAAGTGCGCGCGCGCATCGACGCCCTGTCCGGCGCCGGGTCCAGCGTCGTCGTGGTCGGCGAAAACCATCACGTTTGCGGGCTGATCGGCATTCGCGATCGCGTGCGCCCCAATGCGCGCCAGGCGGTCGAGGCCCTCCGGCGCCGCGGGGTCGAGCGCATCGTCATGCTGACCGGCGACAATCGCGCCACCGCCGAAGCCGTGCGGCGCGAGACGGGAATCGACGAGGCGCGCGCCGAACTGCTGCCGGAGGACAAGGTCGCCGCCGTCGAGGAGATGCTGCGGCGGCACGGCCACGTCGGGATGGTGGGCGACGGGGTGAACGACGCCCCCGCCATGGCGCGGTCGAGCCTGGGGGTGGCGATGGGCGCGGCGGGGACCGACGTGGCGCTGGAGACGGCCGACGTGGCGCTGATGTCCGACGATCTGTCGCGCCTGGCGTGGATGATGGGGCACGCGCGGCGCACCCTGGCGGTCATCCGCGTCAACATCGCGTTTTCGCTGGGGGTGAAGGCCGTGTTTGTCGTGCTGGCGTTCGCCGGGGTGGCCCAGCTGTGGAGCGCCATCGCCGCCGACATGGGCGTGTCGCTCCTGGTGATCTTTAACGCCCTGCGGCTCTTGCACTCGCCGAAGGAGGAGAGAGTCTGCCAGAGCAGGCAATCGTCCTGCCCCAAATCGTCCTGCCAGGGACCTCTCGGTTAGACGGAACGGATGACAGGCAGGACGATTTGGGGCGGGACGATTACCGGCTCAATGCGGTTTTGCTTACATCGCGCTGACGTCTTTGACAACTTCGTCGCGGTCAACGTCCTTGGGCGCGGCCACGTCGATCCGCGACTGCCGCGCGGCGAGGGCCTCGCGGATCCAGCGGCGCGGCGGCAGACAGAGAAACAACGGCGGGCACAGCCAGCACAGCGGGCGCAACTGCTTCATCAGCGCCCGATGGCGCTCCGGCGTCTCCACGGCGGCTTCGTACAGGCCGTTGCGAATGGACACCGTCAGCAGCATGAAGAACAACCCGATGACCCCCCACATCGCCACGGCCAGGCGCGTCTGCGGGTAGGTCTTCTGGTCCGGCGGGAGGGCCTTCTGGATGACGGTGACGGGGCTGGTGCTCTGCTCTTGAAGCAAGGCGATTTCCTTGATCTTCTCGGACAGCGTGAGATACAGGGTCTCCTGCTCCTTCAAGTCGCGCGTCAGCGTCGCCTCCATCGACTGCAATTGCGCGGTGGCCAGGCTGCGATTGGACTGGCGGAAGGTCTTGAGTTTGTCTTCCGCCTCCTTCATGGCGGCCTCGGCCTTCGTCAGGTTGAACTTGGTGGTCTTGCTCAGGGCGTCGATTTGGCTGTTGCGCTCCCGGATCAGTTTCTCAATGAGGCGTTCGACCATGAGATTGGCGGCCAGAGCGCAAAACTGCGGATCGGGGCTGAGGAAGCGCAAGGAGACCGAGCCGGTGAACTTGTCGAACGACATCTTGATGGCCGATTCGCGCAGCATGCCGATCATCTCGGTGCGCTCGTGGGCGGGGACGCCGGCCTGGACACCGAACACCGTCTTGACGCTTTTGGGCTCCTGGAGTTGGGAACAATCGACGAGTCGGAGCGAGGACGAGGTCGGCGGGTCCACGCCCGGCCGGAAGGTGGTGTCGACCAGCGAGCCGAGCACCTCGTTGCTCAGCAGGATTTGCTGGTACAGGTTGGCGAAGTAATTGGTAAAGAACTGACTGGTCGTGTAGCTCTCCGTGCCGATGTGCATCTCCAGGATGTTGGCGATGGACATCGCGTTGACGTCCTTGTTGGCCACAAACTGGGCTTCGCTCTCGTAGATCTTCGTCTGCATCTTGCAGACGACCAGGGCCGCGGCGGCGAAGAGCAGCGCGCCGAACGCCACCAGCCATTTGTCGCGCAGCACAATGTAGATGTAGTCGTAGAGGGTTTTCTCTCCGACGAAACGGTTTGCCGCCGCCGGTTCGGGGGCGCCGGCCTCGGCGGCGTTGAAGCCTGTCCCACGATCGCTCGTCAACATGATGGACTCGGGAATCCTGGGAGTCTCCGGCCGGCTCGGCCTCCACGGCCACGTCCCCCCCCGTCGGGCATGGATCGGTTCAGCGCGCCAAACGATCAACGGGGCATGAAAACAACCTAGTACACACTCGAAGGGCGCCCCTCCGTTTCTCCTTGGCCTCGTGAGGCGGCCCGTTCTTTTCGTATTTATGCCGGAAAACGCCCAACGGTCAAGGCGAATTGGCCGAACGCCGCCCTTGCCGCTTCCCCGTCTGGGGCAGACGGCCAAGGGCTTGCTTGCGTTCGCCGCGAAGCCGCCTTGACCCTGCCGCTGGCAGCTGTCAGAATTTCTTGATTCAGAGATCCCGGATCGAAAATGCGTGAAAGGTGTGCCCCGCGTCATGCTCATTGATGCGCCCGTCCCGTCCCTGCGCCCGCTGGACATGTTTCCGACGGAGAACCGCGGGGAGCCGGTGGTTGTCCTGCGCGATCCCGAAGGAATCTGCGAGAACACGCTGTCGCTGCCGCTGCCGGCGTATTTCATTGTCAGCTGCTTCAACGGGGAGAACACGCCCGCCGCGATTCAGGGCGCCTTTCAGCGGCGCTTCGGCCAGCGCGTGCGCGTCGAGGACATCGAGTCCCTGGCGCGCCAGCTGGACGGCTACTTCCTGCTGCAAACCGAGACGTATCGCGCCCGCCGCCGGCACTTGGAGGACGCGTACGCGGCGCTGCCGGCCCGCCCGGCGTCGCACGCGGGCCAGGCGTATCCGGACTCGGCCGAGGCGCTGAAGGCCGTGTTCGAGGCGTTTTTCACCCTTCGCGGCGGCGCCGGGCCGATCGAACGCGCCGCCGCCCCGCGGCGGCGG
>JAPLSS010000461.1 GCA_026398515.1 Candidatus Sumerlaeota bacterium
GCACTGGCTGTTCCTCTTCTCCCTCCTTTACATGTGGAACGGCGTGAGCGGGATTCCCGTTTCGCCGGCGGAGCGCCTGGCGCTGTGGGCCGTCAGCGTCGGCGTGATCTTCGGCAGCGTGCTGGCTCACGAATTGGGGCATTGCTGGGGCGCGCGGCGCATGGGGGGCGAGGCGGAGGAAATCATCCTCTGGCCGCTGGGCGGGCTGGCGGTCCTCTCCGGCGTGGAGAAAGGCCCGCGGGAAGAGATCGTCATCACGCTGCTGGGGCCGGCGGTCAGCGTCGCCCTGGCCGTCGTTTCGACCGCGGCCGCCTGGGCGATCCCGGAGACGTGGGCGAACGGATACCCGTGGGCCGTCGCCGAGTTTCTGGCATCGACCAACTGGATGCTGGCCATCTTCAATTTGTCGCTGCCCCTGTTTCCCATGGATTGCGCGCGCATCGTCCGGGGCGCGCTGTCAATGCGGTGGCATCCCAACCGGGTGACTTATTACCTAACGACCTTTGGACTGTGGCTCGGCGGCGCGATCGCGCTGGCCGGCTTCACCGGCTTCGGCCGGATCGTCGGCGCGTCGTTCGGGCCGTGGCTGGGGCTGATCGGCCTGCTGGGCGCGTTCACCTGCTACCAGGAGCGGAAGCGCTGCGAGTTCGTGGACGTGTATCAGGACGGCCCGTGGTATTGGCGCGACGCGATCTACCGCTCCGACACGGCCCCGCCCCTGCGTTCGTTCTGGGAAGAGATGGCGGAGGCCGCGCGCCGACTGCTGCGCCGTTCGCCGTCGCCGGCCCGGCCGCGGCGCTCCTCGTCCCCGCGGGTGATCGACGCCTCGCGTCCGGCCACCGCCCGCTCGGCCCTGGAGGAGGAATTGGAGAAAGCGATCCGGGAAGAGGACTTCCTCCGCGCGGCCCAGTTGCGGGATCAGTTGAAGAAGATGAAGTAAGGAAGGCCGATAGAAGAAGTCAGGATAATGGAGTCAGGATAATTTGATTTATTATCTTGACTCCATTATCCTGACTTTCTCAGTCCGCCAATCTGTGCGCTGCTCTCTCCGCCACTACATACAAAAACCGGCTTCGCACCTTGTAGGGCTCTCGGCTCAACGACCCAAACATCGCCATCGTCGCAAGCCCCGCCTCGGCCATCAAACTCTTGATTTCCGACACCGTGTAGATCCAGTGGCTGAGGCGGCGCGTTTCCTTTCCGCCGCCGCGCAGGAAGGTGTAATCCGTGTCGAGCCGGCTCTCCCCCGCTTCGTAGCGGTTCTCAATGGCGAGGCGCAGGTCTCCGGCTTCGAATTGAAAATGCGCGCCCAAGTTCGGCAGAATCGACTCGGCCGCCATGCCCGTCTCCACAACAAACCGCGCGCCGGGCCGTAGCGCCCGAGTCACGGCGCCGAGAAACGCCCTCATTCCGCCGCGTTCGAAATAACCAAAGCTGTTGCCGAAGCAGAATGCGCCGTCGAACTCCGCAGTCCAGGGGAGGGCGCGCATGTCGCCGAGGCGCCATTCGATGGACAGGGCGTTGTTCTCCGCGGCGCGGCGGGCTTCGTCGATACACTCCTCGGAGAGGTCGACTCCGGTCATAAGGCACCCGCGCGCGGCCAGTTCCAGCGAGTGCCGTCCGCTTCCGCAGGGGACGTCCAGGAGGCGCATGCCGGGCCGCGCGCCCAACGCGTTCCACAGGAACTCCGCCTCGGCGCGCGTTTGTTCCGCGGGGACGATCTTTCGCCAGAACTCCAAGGCGACGCCCTGGAAGAAGCGGCGATACGCTTCCACGTTCGGCTCGTTGCTCATAGCGCGATTCTCCGTGGGATTGTGGATATCCGTCCCGACGATAGAGCTTGCCCTTATTCCCCGTCATGCAAGAATTCGAGTTCGGAGTGACGCCTTCAGGCGTTTCTTCGGCGAGCAAGAAGACCCTTTAGAAAAACGCCTGAATACTACTTAGCCATTTCTACACCCGCATAGGATAGCGGAATGCTTTCTCGCAAAATGGGCATCTCAGTTCGGGGGCCAAGGCCTGGATCAGTTGACGGCGCACCTCGGGCAAACTGGGGGAAGGCGGCGGCCCGTGCGCGA
>JAPLSS010000413.1 GCA_026398515.1 Candidatus Sumerlaeota bacterium
TGCGAGTCGGCGTCCAGCACGGCGGCGCCGAGCAACGCGCCCTTGTCCGCCAGGTGTTTGCGCGCCGCCTCGGCTTCGGCGCGCGCCGTTTCGGAAGCGGTCGCGAAGACGCCGATGCGGTTCGGCGTCGGGACCGTTTTCAGCCCCGGCAAGGACAGCAGGTCCGGCGCCGGTTCGAATTCCACGCGGTCAATCAGGACCGGGCCGCCTTCGACGAACTCCAGGCGGAGGTTCAGCGGCGTCTTTCCATTGGATTGGCCAACCACGCCGACCCCGACGAACACCGCCTGCGAAAGAGCCGCCATTCGCTCTCCGCCGCCGGACAGCAACAGCCGGATTTGTGAGACGCCGCCGGGGGCCGCAGGCCGCATTCGGGCCACGGCGCGGCAAGCGCCGGCGGGAAGCGCGCGGGGGGCGCTGATGTCTTTGGCCTGATGCCCTTCCTCGAACTGCGCCGCCGAGCCGTCGGCGGCGTCCGCGGCGGCGACCATCGGCAGGCCGACCATCGCCTGGTCCCGGCTCTCCACCACGAGCGGCGTCTCGCCGCCGAAGGCCGTCAGAGCCGCGGCCGCCCACAGCGCCGCAGCGAAGCAACCGTAGGAAGAATGGCGAACGCGCATTGCAGTCCTTCGTTCCCGCGTGGATTCACAGGTATTGGCCACAAAGAGGCACAAGAAGCACAAGATCTTAATTCATCTTGTGACTCTTGCGCCTCTTTGTGGCCAGTTCCTACGCTCTTCGGATCTGCACCACATCCGCGCCGTCCTCGAGCGGCGTTTGGAAAGTAAAGCCTTTGGCCAATTCGCGCCCGGCGAACACGCCGTACGCGCGGTCGCGAATCGGCGAATCCAGCCGATAGCGCGCCGCCGCCTCCACCCCGGGAATGCCAAAGACCTGCGTATCCTGCAGCGAGCCGTTGCGGAACACCGCGGCAAAGCCCTCGCCTCCGCGGCTCAGCCGCGCGTAGCCGTCCCATTGGCCGCTCTGCGTCGAGGCCGACCCGTGCAGCAGGTAAAACCGTTCGGAGAAGTCCACCTCGCGCGCCAGCGTGGCGCGCCAATCCAGAATCGCGCGCAGCCAGTCGATCTGGCCCGCCGCCACCCGCTCGATGCGCCCATGGAGAATCGGGTAGCCCGCCATCATCGTGGCCACCGAAGCCAAGGGATTTGGCCCATCAATGGCCAGCAAGCCGGGCGAAAGCCATTCGGGCGGACAGAGAATCGCGCGCCGGTAGAACAGGGCGCGCGCCTCGCGCGGCGTCGGGCGGCCGCGCTCGTCGGGCAATGCGGAGGTTCGGAGGAAATCCGCGCCCTGGAACAGCCCGGCGTCGATCGCCGCGGCCGTCGGCCACACATCGTGGTCGAATCCGAGAATGAGGCTGGGGAACCGCCCTTTCAGTTCGGCGCACAGGAACTGCAAGGCGCGCCCCACGGCCAGCGCCACGTCGTTGGCGCCCTGGTGGTTGTGCGATTCGGCGTGGCACAGCGCCGGGCCGCCGGAAAGCAGGGCGGCGATGGCCGGCCCGGTAAACTGGATGAACTCGACGCCGGAGGCTTGGCAGAGCGCATCGACCTGGCGCAGCAGATACTCGCCGTACGAAGAGGCCAGGCATGCCAACACGCGCTTCTCGCCGCGGCGTCCCCGGACGAGAACGAAGCTCCCGTCGTCGTTGCGGCACAGCCATTCCGGATGCTTGCGCGCCAGTCCCCATTTGGGATCGAGCGTCGCGAGCGACATGGCGATGCCGAAACCCAGCTGGCGCGAACGCAGGGCCGAAGCCGCCGTCAGGAGCGCCGGTGGAGGCGCCGGCTCCTCGGCGCAGGCCTGAACGTCGCCCCGCCAGCCGTTTTCCTCGACGATGACCGTCGGCAGTCCGGCGGCCACGGCCGTGAAGGCTTTCGAGTCGATCCAGCGCGTGTCGTCCGAGGGCGCCTCGGGGCCGGAGGCGGAATAGGCCACCAGCGACTGGAACCCGCGCCGCCGTCCGATCACGCGCCGGAGAAACTCGTGCACGGCGGCTGAGGCGGCGTTGTCCGGATCGCGTTCGTCAAACAGGACGATGGACGCCGCCGGCGTGGAGAAACTCTCCCCCGGCTGCAACATCACGCCGCCGAAGGCGCTGGAAAGCGAGACGCGCAGCCGCGGGCGGCCGCCCGGATTGATCTCCACCGACGAGGTCGGACCGGGCGCTTCGCTGATCACCGCATAGCCCTCGCGGCCGGCCGGATCGAACACCAGAGCGATCGAGTCGCCGGGCCGCCCGGACCAGGAGGCCCCTGCCCCGTCGCCGTCGCACCGGCCGACGATCCGCAGACCGGGGACCGGGGCGGGGGCGATGGCCACGTCCTCCCACACCACGGCCGAGAGGCGCCCAGGGGTCGCGCCGCGATTGGTCACTGTCATCCATTTGCGAATGGCCGGATGGTCCTCGTGGCTCTGATAGCGCAGTTCGACCTCCAGCGTGCCGTCCGGCGTCAACAGGCACGCCTCCACCGTGCGCGAGTCGTGGGATTCCGACACGTGAGACGACCGTTGAAAGAGGAACTGCGCGGGGGAGCGCGCGTCGGGGCGCCCGTGAAGCCATCGGCCGCGCCATTTCAGCGAGAACTCGCGCGCCGGCGAAGCGCCGGCCTCGGCCTCGGCGGCGAACTCCTTGCCCGATCGGCGATTGGTCAGGGCGGTGGTGGAGATCGCCTCCGGGCCGGCGACGGCCAACACGCGCCCCACCAGGCTGTTCTGAATGCGAAGGACCCGGGGATTCTGGCTCACCAAGGCGGCCCTCCCGGACCGGCCCGCAGGGGCCGTCTCGCGCCCGCGCCGATTCGACTCATGGCTGCGCATGTCCGATGGCGATCTGCATTGAACGAGCCAAGAACGGATTTTTCAAGGGGCAATTGCTTTCCCTTTGACTCTTCCCGCGGCTTTTCATATTCGAAATCAGGCAATGCCACCGTTATTTCGGAGACGCCGCCATGAAAGCACAGCACGCGCGGATTGCGACGCTTTCCCTCAGCGCCCTCGCTTTGGTTTTGGCCGTCGGCTGCGGCGGCGGACCAAAGCTCGCTGAGATCGCTCCCACCGAGCCCCAAGCCATGTTGCCCTCGGGTGCGCGCATGGCCGTCGGACTCCACCCCCAGCTGATCGCCTCGAATCCACTGGCCAAGCGCTTGCGCGAGGCGCTGCAAGCCGACCGGGCCGATCTGCCGATCGAAAGCCTGGCCCGCCTGGCCGGCATCGAGTCGGAGCTCCAGGTCGACCTTGCCGTGGTGGCGCTGTATGGCGCGGGGCAGGGAGGCGCCACCTGGGGCATGGCGCTGGCCGGCGAGTTCGACCGGGACGCGGCGTTGAAGGCCGCCCAAGCCCGCGGAGCGGAGCTCAAACCCGATGAGACGTTTCAGGGCATGACGTATTCGATTCTGGAGCGCGGCAGCGGCGAAGAGGCCCAGCCAACGTTCGTTCTCTTTCCCGCGCCGGGCTTGGCGCTGCTGTCCGACAACCGCGGCGTGGTGCAGAAGGGCATCGCCGTCTGGAACGGCAAGGCCGACGGCCTCCTCAGCGATGCGGCGTTCAAGCCCCGGCTCGAAGGGCTGTCGACCGACGCGGCGGTCTGGCTGACCGGATGGGCGGCGGGGACTCTGGACCAAATCCAGGTGAGCGCCGGCCCGTTCGCCCGCGGAGACAATCTGGGGCGCGGAGTCGACTCCTATCGCGCCACGCTCGCCTTGACCGCCGCGAGCGCCAGCCTCGTCGGAACGTTCGAATGCCAGAACGCCGATTCGGCCAAGAAGCAGCGCGAAAACTACCTGGAGCTGGCCAAGTCCTACGCCCAGATGTTGTTCCAGTCCGGATTGGGCATGGGCATCCTCGGTCTCTTCCAAAAACTCCAAATGACGGTCGACGGACGCGCGATCGCGACGAACCTCGAACTGACCGCGCAGGAAGTCGAGGCCGTGTCGCAGCAGTTTGAGCAGGCTCGCAGCCGCCCGATGCGGATCCAGGATCTGCTGGGCGGCGCCGCGGGGGCGATGCCCATTCCCCCCGAAGCGCCGTCGGCGAGCCGTCCAGAAGCGGCGGCGACGCCGGCCAAGGAAACGCCGGGCGCGGAGCCGCGCGATGAGGGGCTGCCCACGCCCCGTTCGATGCGCCCCGCCCAAACGGCGAAGAGCGCGCCGAAGGGGAGGTAGGAGTGCGGAGTGCGAAGTGCGGAATGCGGAATGAACCACACTTGTTGCTCTCGGCCGCGCGGTTCATTCCGCATTCCGCACTCCTTATTCGCCCGGCAAAAAATCCTTGGTTCCCGCGCCGATCCGCGGAATGATTCGCGGCGTTTCGCGAGAGAGGATTCGGCGGCGCCGCCGCCGCTCGCCGGCGAGGCGAACGTGGCCCAGCTGCTCGGCCTGTCCGATCAATACGACGTGTTGTTCCTGCACGGCGGAGCGCGCCTGCAGTTCTCGATGATCCCCATCAACTTTCTGCGCGGCGCGGGCAAGCCGGCCGACTTCATCGTCACCGGCCATTGGGGCGCCGACGCGTTGAAGGAGTCGCAGCGCGAAGGCGTGGTCCATCTGGCCTGGGACGGCAAGCCGACGAAATATACGCGCACGCCGAAGGATGAGGAACTGAAGCTCGACGCCGACGCCGCCTACGTCCATTACACCTCCAACGAAACCATCGAGGGCGTGCAGTTCCCGGCCGAGCCGAACGTCGGCGCCGTCCCGGCGATCTGCGACATGTCGTCGGATTTCCTGTCGCGGCCGATCGCCGTCGGAAAATACGCGATGATCTACGCCGGCGCGCAGAAGAACGCGGGGCCGGCGGGCCTGGCCGTCGTCATCATCCGCAAGGACATGCTCGATCGCATCCCCGACGGGCTGCATTCGATGCTCGACTATCGCGTGCATTCCCAGAACGACTCAACCTTCAACACCCCGCCGTGCTTCCCCATTTACATGGTGATGCTGACGACCCAGTGGCTCCTGCGGACCATCGGCGGCCTGGCGAAGATGGACGCAATCAACCGCAGGAAAGCCAAGATGCTCTACGACATCATCGACCAGAGCGACGGGTTCTTCAAAGGGCACGCCGCGCCGGAAAGCCGCTCGGCGATGAACGTGACCTTCCGCCTGCCCAGCGAGGACGCCGAGAAGGCCTTCGTCAAGGAAGCCACCGAGGCCGGACTCCATGAGCTGAAGGGCCATCGGTCGGTCGGGGGGATGCGCGCCTCGATTTACAACGCCATGCCGGTCGAGGGCGTGGAGAAGCTGGCCGAGTTCATGCAGGCGTTTCGCAAGAAGAGCGGGAAGTAAGAGCGGCCAATCGGAAAAAAGCAGGTCAGGATAATGGAGTCAGAATAATAAGGGCGCTAGATTATTATCCTGACTCCATTATTCTGACTTCCAATACTCCAGGCCTCCCGACCGTGCGCATCTCGTATTTCTACAACATCCCTCTCCCCTCGCAAACCGCCGCGTCGATCCAGATCCTCAACACGTGCCGCGCGATGGCCGGGCGCGGGGCGGAGGTCACGGTTTTCTGTGCCCGGATGCTGCGGGCCACTTCCACGCAGTGCCTGGCTTTCTACGGGCTGCCCTATCACGAGAACCTGCGGATTTCGTACGGTTCGCCGCTTGGGACCCTTTCGTTCCTCCCTCTCTTTGCCGCCGGGTCCTGGAAGGGTCTCCTCTTCCGGGGACTCCTAGAGAAGACGTTGGCCGATCGGTCGGCTGGCGTAGAACGCCATTTTGTGATCTCGCGGGACGATGCCGGCATCCGCCTCTTCGACCAGCTGCGCCGTGTTCCCCCGGCACCGAATGAGAGGCGTGTCTTTGAAGCCCATCGACTCGCCCGTCTCTACGAAGAAGAGAAACTGCGGCGGCGCTACGGCGACTCGCTTCCCGCCAAGGCGAGACGCGCGATCGAGCGGTTGAAAGAGGCGGAGAAGAGGACGGTCGGAAGCGCCGACGGGATCATCTGTCTTACCGCGGGAGTGCGCGACGCGCTCGCCACTCTTTTCTCCATCACCTGCCCCACGCTCATTCTTCCCAGCGGCGCGTCGGTCGCGAACCCGGCGCCACGAGCCGCGAGCCAAGACATCGACGTGATTTATGTTGGGAAATTGCAGCGGCGAAAAGGAGTGGGGTTGCTGATCCAGGCGATGGAGCATCTACCGGATCGCAACCTGACCATCGTCGGCGGCGAGCCGGAGGACGTGGCGAAACATCGGGAAGCCGTGCGCGAAAAGGGCCTGCAGAACAGGATCACGCTGACCGGGTTCGTGGCGCCGCCGGAGGTCAGCGGGTTTCTGGCGCGGGCCCGCGTCGGAGTCTGCCCGCTGCCCGCTGAGGCAAGCAGCATCGCCGAGCGATTCACCAGCCCGCTCAAGATCCTGGAAATGATGGCCGCCGGCGTGCCCATCGTGGCAAGCGATTTGCCGTCGACGCGGGAGATTCTCGAACACGAGAAGACGGCGCTCCTCGTCCCGCCCAACGACGCCGAGGCGCTGGCCGCGGCCATTCGCCGGCTGCTGTCCGATCCGGCATTGGCTCGGCGCCTGGCCGAGGAGGCGAATCTGAAGGTTCAGGAGTATTCCTGGGACAACCGCGCGCGGAAACTGATGGAGTTCTTGGAGGCGCTTCCCTGAGCGATTGGACGGAATGGACGGGATGGACGAAGTAGACGGGATGGACGAAGCCAACTCTTCACACCCTTCTCACTTTCCCTCGTTCCTCCCGCTACCGCCCCAGCACATGCCGCAGCGCGTCTTCGAGAAGCGGGTAGCGGAAATCATAGCCGGTGGCCAGCAGCCGCGCCGGCTCGACGCGCGCCCCCGCCAGCAGCGCCTCGTCGGCCATCTCGCCAAACATCAACCGGACAACCGGCGCAGGAACCGGAGCTATCGCCGGCCGCCCAAGGACCCGCCCCAGCGTGCGCGCGAAATCGCGGTCGGCCACCGGGTTCGGCGCCACGGCGTTGACCGGCCCTCGCAGCGCCGGCGTGCGCAAGCAGTGGTAAATGGCGCCCAGCGCGTCGTCCAGGGCGATCCAACTACGGATCTGCCGGCCCGATCCGATCGGCCCGCCCAGACCCAGGCGAAACCACGGCAGCATCGCGGTCAAGGCGCCTCCCGCCGCGGTGACGACCATCCCCAGGCGCAAGTGCACAACGCGGATTTCCGAGACCGAGGCGTGCTCCGTCGCCGCCTCCCACGCCTGGCACACCTCGGGCAGAAAGCCATTGCCCGGATCGCTGTTCTCGTCCAAAGGCTCTTCGCCGCGGTCGCCGTAATAGCCGACGGCGGAGGCGGAAACCAGAACCGAGGGCTTACGGCCCAATTGCGCGAGCGCGGCGCTCAGGAGACGGGTCGGCTCCTCGTTCGCGACGGGATCCCAATGCACCCCCGCGCCCTTCGCCTTGGACGTCGGCCGCAGAAGCCGGGTGACCGAATGGCCCGCCGCGCCGAGCATCGCCACCAGCGCCGAGCCGATCATCCCGCTGGACCCGGAAACCAGGATCTTCATGGGAGGAACGCCGGGATAGCGCCCCAGCATCGCCAGATCGCCGCGCAGGACGCGGTGGCGATAGGCGAACGTCCGCTCGATGCGCCGCCGGACGGAACGCCCAGCCAGCGCCTGCCCCAGAACGCCCAGCGGCAGGCGGTACTCGAGGGAATCCTGCAACGTGCACGAGTCGTCGGTCAGCAGCGAGAACGAATGGGTATGGCCCCATTGGGCGAAGGGGCCGCGGATCTGCACGTCGCGGAACTGGCGGCCCTCGGCGTAGTCGCGGTGTTCGGCGATCCAGCGCCAGCGCAACGGCCCGACGCGCAACGCCAGAGTCGCCCGGTCGCCGTCGCGAATCGATGAGGCGCGCTCGACGACTTCCATTCGTTCCCACGGCGGGATGAGCCGTTCCAGCGCGCCCGGCCGCTCGTGCCAGCGAAACGCCTCCTCGGCCGGGGCGGGCAACTGGCAACGGCGCACATAGGTTTGCGGTCGCATGAAGAGGCAGCCCTTTGAAGCGAATCAGGGAAGACTATGGAATACTGGATGTCGAACAGGGAAGTACGAAGTGGGACGTGGCGCACGCGTTCCGGCCGGCGGTCTCGGGCATTGCGCGTCGCTCGGAGATTCACAGGCTGGAAAGCCTGCGCCACTTCCGACTGGCAAACCGCCGCCGGCTTGCGTAGACTGACAAGACTGTGGACGATTTGACCGTCCGCGAACTTGAGGCAGAAAGGGTTGGACCGATAATGGCGGCGAAGCGAATTCTGATGATCGTGGGCGATTTTGTGGAAGATTACGAGGCGATGGTTCCGTTCCAGGCCCTGCTGATGGTCGGCCACCGGGTCGACGCCGTCTGCCCCGACAAGAAGGCGGGGATGAAAGCGCGTACGGCGATCCACGACTTCGAGGGCGATCAAACCTACAGCGAGAAGCCGGGGCACCATTTCACGCTGAACGCGGACTTCGACAGCGTCCGGCCGGAAAATTACGACGCGCTGGTTCTCCCCGGAGGGCGGGCGCCGGAATACCTGCGGCTCAACGACCGCGTGCTGGAGATCGTCCGCCATTTCGCCGAGACGAACAAGCCCATCGCCGCCATCTGCCACGGCCTGCAAATCCTGGCCGCCGCCGGCGCGCTGGAGGGGCGGATCTGCTCGGGCTATCCGGCCGTCGCGCCGGAAATCACCCGCGCCGGCGGGCGCTACGCCGACCTCGCCGTCGATTGCGCCGTCAGCGACGGAAACCTGGTCACCGCCCCCGCCTGGCCCGCGCATCCGCAATGGCTCGCGCAATTCCTGCGGGTGCTGGGAACGCGGATTGAACTATAAGAGTGCGGAGTGCGGAGTGCGCGGGGTATAACTTAAATTAGGAATTAAAAACCACCCGGCGCCGTGGGTGTTGTCGC
>JAPLSS010000701.1 GCA_026398515.1 Candidatus Sumerlaeota bacterium
GGGGCGATGTCGGTGACGGGGGGACGGACGTTCATTCGACGGGGAATCCCGACGATCGCCGATATGTTTCTGCGCAGCGGCTACCGCACGGGGCATTTCGGCAAATGGCATCTCGGCGACAACTGGCCGTTCCGCCCGCAAGACCGCGGCTTTGAAGAAACGATTCACATCCCGTCCATCGGCATCACGGCGACGCCGGACTACTGGAACAACGACTATTTCGACGACTACTACCGCCACAACGGCAAGATACAGCAGTACATGGGATATTGCACCGATGTGTGGTTTACCGAAGCGATGCGGTGGATGGACGCGTGCGCCGGGCGAAATGAGCCATTCTTTTGTTACCTCGCGACAAACAGCGATCACGTGCCGTTGTTCGTCCCCGATTATTATCGTGATCCCTACCGGCATCTTCACCGCGACGTCGCGAGTTTCTTCGGCATGATCGCCAATTTCGATGAGAATCTCGGCCGCCTGAATTCGTTCCTGGAGGAAACGGGCATCGGCCGGAATAGCATCCTGGTCTTCATGACCGACAACGGCGGGACATTCGGCGTGCCCATATATAATGCGGGCATGCGCGGCCAGAAGTGTTCGCTCTACGAGGGCGGCCATCGGGTGCCGTGTTTCGTGCGCGCGGGCGACGGTTCGCTCGGTCCGCCGCGCGACATCGATGCGCTCACTCAGTGCCAGGACATCGCGCCGACGCTCGTCGAGTTGTGCAATCTCGATCCCGCCGGCGCGGAATTCGATGGCCGCAGTCTTGTTTCACTGATGCGTGGCGAACGCGAAGACTTCGATGAGCGCATACTCGTCATGCAGTATCAACGGATGAAGGCGCCGCTCCCGGGCGAGTGGGATGCCGGCGTCATGTGGCGGCGTTGGCGGTTGGTGAGCGGAACGGAACTGTATGATCTCGAAAGCGACCCCGGGCAGACGACCAACATAGCCGAAAGGAATCCCGAGATCGTGACACGGCTTCGCGCGCATTACGAGCGTTGGTGGGCGGGCATCGCGCCGCGACTCGCCGAACCCGAACCGATCAGCGTCGGCGCCGAGCAGGAGAACCCCGCTTGCCTGTGCGCGATCGACTGGCAGTTCTGGGGCTCGCCGAACTTCCATTCGATGGTGCGAATCGGGCGCCCGATCCATGGCATTCTCGGCATGTCCGACGACATGGTGTGGAACGGGCACTGGAACGTTCTTGTCGAGCGGGCCGGGGAGTATGAGATATCGCTCCGGCGCTGGCCGGAGGAGTCGGGCGTGGCCATTCGCGATGCGGCGCCGGCGTTTGAACCCGCGGACCCGGTGTATCGAGGCTACACGGCGGATGGCACGGAGAGAGTTTGGCTGGGATGGTGCGGCTTGTACATGGAGGGAACGCCGCTGCCTATTGCTTCCGCCCGTCTTCGCGTCGGCGATACGGAGGTGGAAACGCCCGTGGGCGAGGGAGATCAGGCCGCTGTGTTCCGGATGCAGCTTTCGCGCGGACAGACGACCGTGCGCACCTCCTTTCGCGATGCGCAAGGGAAAGAACTGGCCGGAGCATTTTACGTGTACGTGGAGAGAATAGAATGACATCGCAAAGCGCGGCGTTCATCGAGGCCGGGGATCTCTACGCCTGGTGTCGCATTCCCTGGCAGGACTTGGAGAATCATCCGGCCCGCGAGGTCCCGTTCCGTCGCGATACTGGCGGACGCGATAGCCCGAAGGCGGAACGACGGGCGGCGCCGACAGGCGAGACTCGGGCCACAGCATCTGGAGCTGGGGGACATGACACGGCATGGGCGTGGCGATGATGACGGCGTCCAGATTGCCTGCCTCGAGCATGGCTTCATAGTCGCTGTGCCGGCGCTCGGCGCCCAAGGCCGCGGCCGACTCGCCCAAGGCGGCCTCGTTGATGTCGCAAGCCGCGACGATGCGCATCCCCGCCGCTTCGCAGCCGTGCCTGAAGTGAGCGCCCCGCCCGCAGGCCCCCACGATGCCCGCGCGAATCTTGAAAGACATTGTCATGGCCGGCCCTTCCCTCAATTGTTGTCTCGCTCGCGGCTGATTTCGATGAGATGCACGATCGGCTGACCCTGCGCCGGCTCCAGGGTCATCTTGGCGTTGCCGGAACTCCCGAACGCGCCCGGCGGGATCTCCGCCCAGGCGTCCCGCCACTGCTCGGAGCCATCGGACGCCATCGTCGCCAATGGCTTCCCGCCGACCGATGCCCGGAGGGCCGTTCCCGCTTCATTGCGCAAGAGAACGTGGAGGAAGGACTTCCCCTCCAGGGAGGCGGCAAAGGCCGGCTCCAAGGCGAACGACGCCGGCGCGTGGATCGAGCGCGCCCATACGTCCTGCACGGCCGCTCCGTCGCCGACGAGGCACAGCGGCTGGCTGGAGTCCTCTGGGTTTTCCTGGGTGATGAAGTATCCCCAGTTCGTGTTGAAGCTGGAAACGCCCTCGCCCCGCGGACGGCCATGAAACAGCCCCAGCGCCGTCCACGCGCCGGGCGAATGCGCCGGGTCGCGCGCCGAGCCGGCGTACTTGTCGACGAACTCCATGGCGCGGACCAGGGTCGGATTGTCATGCGCCCACACATGATCCACGCCGTAGACGGAAACATAGCTTAACCCCCAGTCCAGCAGCATCAGCATCGTCCAGTAAAACGATTGTTCGGGGGTCAGTTCATGCAATGCGATCTTTCCTGTTTTCTCATCAGGCAGCCACGCCTGGCGCATCTTTCGGGCAACGTCGTCGGCGTCATGCTGGGCGTTCCCCGGACTGATCCGGGCGAACTGCTCCGCGAACCCCGTTGTGTTCCGTTCGCGGCACCGGCGTTTGAACCGGTCGGATTCGGCCGAGGCGATGAGGCTGATGCCGTAGTGCGTGGTCATGCTCCACGCCAGCGGATTCGACGTCCAGCGGTCGTAGATGGCTTGTCCGTCCACGCCCCGCCCGGGCCGGGCGAGATCGTTTTCGCCATCCATGCGCAACGCCACGGGAATGCCATAAGGAAAAAAGCGGTCGAGATACAATTCGGTGATTTTCTGGATCATTTCCACCTCAATGGCGGGAGTCAAATCCGGCGCATAGACATGTCCGTTGGGCGGCAAGGTCCATTTCGCGCGATCCGCCGAAGCCGTTCCCTTCAAGTAGTTCGAATTGAGAGATAGGATCTCCGTATTGAGCGCATTGAACTGCATGCGCACGAAGAGCACGGCATCCTTGTAAGGCGATGTCCCGAGATGGTCGGCATAGGACTTGATGAGACTGCTCAGTATCTCGAAGTAGGCCGGGTCCCAATACTGCGGCGCGTGGCCGCCCCGCGACGTGCCCAGCGAGGCGACGTGGTTGAATATCCATTCCGGGCATGGCATGTTCACCTGAATCGGGACTTTCTTGCCGAGGTCGTGGAAGCGTTTCAACGTAGCGTCCATCTGTGACCAGTCATATTCGTTTTCGCGCGGCTCAATATCCTTCCAAAGGAGACATCCCTGGCCGAACCGCACATATGGATAGTTCAGGATTGTATCCTCGTCCTTGTTGCCCCACACCAGCCCGATCCCGGCCTGGCGGGGCGCTTCCGCATAGGCGGCCGGCCCGAAAGCGAGCGCTGTCGAGATGAACACGCAGAAATATCTCATTTGTATCTCCAGGAATGGGATGTCATGGCAGCTGATGATCGACCCGCCGATGAGAGGGGTTGCATGTCCTCACAGCGGGATGCGCTTGCCGGCGCCCTGGGCGAACGCCTCGAAGATGCGAGTGGCCTGCCACGCCTGTTCCAGCGTGCCCTTGGCGGGCGGGCGCCCCTCCAGAATGGAGCGGGCAAACTCATTGATTTCGCCGTAGTAGCCCAGCAGGAATAGCCCTTTGTTGTACAACTGGCCGAGGGAAAACTCGGGCTCCCAGACCGCGGCGGCTTGGCCGGGCGCGCCCAGGTAGTAGCTCGGCGCGGCGCCGTAGACGGTTCCCGGATGACGGTGGAGGCTGACGCGCACGTTGTTGTCCACCAGGATGTGTTTGCCCGAGTCGGACACGATTCGCGTCTGTTCCATCCCGCCGTTGGTCGACGCGCCTCCCGTGAATTGCATGGAAGCGACCATCCCCGAGGCGAAGGTGAAGATTGCCGCGCCCGCCTCTGACGCGCTTCGCTCGTAGCACAGGGTCTCCGGCATTCCGCCAAGGAAGAGCAGGAGCGAGGCAGGATGGCACACGTGGTCGAGGAAGCCGCGCACGGGCCCCCGCTCCTCACCCTCGCGCAGATAGGCCGCGATCCTCGCGGCGTCGGGCACTCGTTGCGGATATTGGAGCGTAAGGAGCGAGGGGCGGCCGAAATCCGGCGCCTCCATCAGTTCCTTCGCCTTCTCGTTGGCGGGCATAAACATCTTCTTGAAGCCGACCATGACGTGGCGTCCGCTCGATTGCGCCGCCTCGCACATGGCGTCGATCTCGGCGCAGGCGGCCGCCGGCGGTTTCTCGATCCAAACGTGGAGGCCGCGCCGCAGGCAGTCGATCGCGATGGGGGGATAGGCGGGGCGTCCGCGCTTGTCGTATCCGACGACGACGAAGACGGCGTCGAGCGTGTCCGTGTCGAGCATCTCGCGATAGTCGGCGTAGGCGCGTTCGGCGCCGAACTTGGCCGCGAACGCGCGCGCTTTCTCGATCCGCAAGTCGCACGTCGCGACGAGGCGGACCGGCGCGAACTGAAACGTCGGGTAAATGTTGCGGAAAGAGTGCGATCCACAGCCGATGAACCCGGCGCGGATTTCCGGCTCGTCCGCCAGTTCCCCACGAAAACCGATGCGCATCGACGTTGTTCTCCCTTCGACGTGGCGAATGTTCGTTCCCCTGTCTACGGGGCGTCTTCCCGATGGAACCGGCGGTCGCCCGTGGGATAGGCCACGACCATCTCGGCGTCTTGGTCGCCGATGCTGCGGGCGTTATGCGGCGCGCCCGGCGCGATGACGATCGTGTCGCCCGGCTCCAGGATCGCGCGTTCGGCGCCGAACGTGTGTTCGAGCCGCCCCTGGAGGAGGTGAAGGACTTCCTCGCTATTAGGGTGGCTGTGGCGCGGGTTGCTCCGACCGCGGCGGATGGTGACGAGTCCGACCGTCACGCTCTCGGCGTTCCCCAGCGCGCGGCCAGCCACCCATCGAATGGCGCCCCAGTCTTCCACGATCGGTTGCGTTTGGGCCATGCGCGTCACCCGCGCGCCCGCGGCATTCTCGCTCATCGACGCCTCCTGCAATTCACGGTTATTGCGCCGCCGTGTGCGGTTTCGTTCCCGGCGGTCGAAATGTCCAGTGGATTCCGCGGGCGCGCCGGCGTTCCCGTGGCGTCGCGCTCCGGCTCGATCGGCAGGAAGTCAATCAGACTTCCGCCAAGGCAGGTCGCCAGGGCGCGCACGGGGCTTCTCGCGGGCGGGCTGGGGCTACATCCATTCGCCGGGATTCCGAAGAATCTCGCGAAGGCGGGCCAGGAATTTGGCGGCGTGAACGCCGTCGATGATCCGATGGTCGCAGCTGAGGGTCAGCGTCATGACCTTGCCCGCGCGCGCGGAGCCGTGTTCGGCGATCGGGGCTTCGCGCGCGGCCCCGACGGCGAGGACGGCGGATTCCCCCGGCGGAATGATGGCGGCGAACTCCTCAAGGCCGAACATGCCCATGTTGGTCACCGTGAACACGCCCTTGCCGGCCCCTTCGAGACGCCCTTGGCGGGCCGACTCGACGAGGCGTTGCGCGGCCAGGCACAGGTCTTTGAAAACCAGGGTGTCGGCCCGCGGAAGAACGGGGACGAGGAGTCCGTCCTCCAGGCTGACGGCGACGCCGATGTTGACCTCCGAGGATTCGACGATCTCTTCGCCTTCGATCCGGGAGCGGAACTCAGGAAACTCGCGAAGAGCCTTCGCGCAGGCGGCCAGGACCACGTGGCTCAGGCTGCACGCATGGAGGGCCTTGCGCTCGGCGCAGAACGCGAGCGCCGGAGCCGCGTCGACCGTCTGGCGGGCGGAGAAGTGGGGAATGGTCTGCTTGGAACGGGTCAGATTGCGCGCAATGGCCCGCCGCATGGGGGTGAGGGGGCGGCGCGATTCACCCTCCGACGCGCGAACCGCCGCCGCCGCCGCAACGTCGGTCGAGAGGACGCGGCCCCGGGGGCCGGAGCCGCGGCCGATAGCGCCCACGTCCACCCCTGCCTGCCACGCCATGCGGCGAGCGGCCGGGGAGACTCTGGGGCGTGTGGAGGGTGGAGATGAAACGAGGCGGTCGTCGGGGATCGCCGGCTGGGTTTCCCCGGTCCGCGAAGGCGGCGCTTCGCCAGACGGCGCCGGCTCTTCACCTGCCTTTCGCGCCGCCAGCCACTCGTCCGCGTCGGCGTCGCTCTCGGCCAGCAAGGCCAGCGGCCCGTCCACCGCGACGGTGTCGCCCTCTTGCGCAAGGATCCGCGCGATGCGGCCCGGGCGCTCGGCCTCGAGTTCCGAGACGGCCTTGGCGGTCTCGACTTCACAGAGGACCTGGCCCTTCGCGATCCGATCGCCTTCCTTAACGCGCCATGCGACCAGCATCCCTTCCTTAATCTCCTGGCCGAGGCGCGGGAGACGGATGGCAAACACGTTCTTGGAAGCCTCAGCTGGGCGGTCGCTCATCAGACTGCCAACCTTAATGGGATAGCGATAGCAGCAACGGGAGGAACGCTATCTTCCTGAAATGACGCAGTCAATCAAAAATATGCTTGAAAAATGCAGAATTCTTTCATCTTTGCGCTTGACTCCATCGATCTATCTCGGGATGGTTCGATCCTTCCATCGAAGAACGGCTGGTGAGGCGACTTGACCAATGAGTGAAAACGCCCGGCTGCGAAGAGAGACGATCCGCGCCATGGTCTGCGAGAGGGGCCGGGTGACGGTCCATCAACTGGTCTCCGAACTGGCGGTCTCGGAAGCCACCGTGCGGCGCGATCTGCGGCGTCTGGCCGGCGAGCGCCTAATCGAGCCGGTGCTGGGCGGAGGCGCCTTGCCGCGGGTGATGGATTTCTCGTTCCAGTCCAAGGGGATGCGGAACATCGAGGCGAAGCGCGTGATCGGCCGGCTCGCCGCGGGCCTCGTCGAAGACCACGACCAGATTCTGCTGGATTCGGGCACCACGTGTTTCCAGATGGCGCCCCACCTCCTGGCGAAGCGCAACCTGTGCGTCATCGCCAATTCGACGCGTCTGGCCATGGAACTGAACGGCGAAGGCGTGGAAGTCGTCCTGCTGGGAGGAAAGCACCGGCCCGAGCGAATGGACACGGTCGGCCCGCTGGCCATGGAGACGTTGAAGGGGATTCGGGGCTACAAGGCCTTTATCGGCGCGGACGGGCTGGCCCAGGATTTCGGCGTGACGGCAAGCGATCTGGACAGCGCCCACCTGTATTCGTTGGCCGTCGCCAATTCGCGCGAGACCATCCTGGTCGTAGATCATACGAAATTTCTGAACCCTTCGCTGTTCCGAATCGTGGGCTTCGACGCCGTGTCGCGGATCGTGACGGACCAGCCCCCGTCGCCCGAGTGGATGGCCTATCTGGAAGAGCGGGGAATCGAGTTGATTCTTCCCGCGCAGGAAGGCCCCGGCGTCTCAGCCGGCGAGCCGGAATAAGTGGGAGCGTCATTATGCCGAAGAGCCAGGTCATTGATCCTGCGACGGTCCGGCGGCCGGGCGAGATCGTCTTCGCGCCGATCCCCGTCAACCAGTACGCGCGCAACGTGCGAGAGGAAGCGGCGCGCCGCGGCCGCGAGGCCCTGGTTCGCATCCAGCGCG
>JAPLSS010000973.1 GCA_026398515.1 Candidatus Sumerlaeota bacterium
GGAGATCCCCGAAGTCAGCGGCGGCCTGGGCGTGGCCATTCTGTCGACCCCCAAGGGCGTCATGACCGGCCGCCAGGCCCGCCAGGCGCGCCTCGGCGGCGAACTGCTGGCCGTCGTCTGGTAGCCGAACCGCAGGAGTTCATCACCCATGTCGCGCATAGGAAAACTTCCGATCCCCATTCCGCATGGGGTGGATGTCAAGGTCGCCGACGGCAAGCTCGCCGTCAAGGGGCCGAAAGGCGCTCTGGAACTGGACACGCGCGGCCACGTGGCCGTTCGGGTCGAAGGCGGCCAGCTGCGGGTCGAACGTCCGGATGACGAGCGCCAGAGCCGGGCGTTTCACGGCTTGTACCAGCGGTTGGCGTCCAACATGGTCAAAGGCGTGACCCAAGGGTTCTCGAAGGGCCTGGAAATCCAGGGCGTCGGCTATCGCGCCCAGTTGGAAGGCGGGGGGCTGGTGTTGTTCCTCGGCTATAGCCACTCCATCAAGTACCAGGCGCCGCCGGGGATCAAGATCGAGGTCCCCGACCCGACGCACGTCACCGTCAGCGGGGTGGACAAGCAACTGGTCGGCCAAGTCGCGGCGAACATCCGCAAGTTCCGCAAGCCGGAGCCGTACAAGGGCAAGGGGATTCGCTACGTGGGCGAGTACGTGCGGCGCAAGGTCGGCAAGACCGGCGTGAAATGAGAGCCTAGTAGGCCAGGCTTGCCGAGGCTGGCTTCAGTCGGCCCCGGCAGCAGGGCGGACCTACTCGAATTTGGAAGAGGCAGATGATACGGACCCGAGTCGAATCGATCGAGAGGCGCCATCGCCGCGTGCGCGGGAAGGTCTCGGGCACGCCCGAGCGCCCGCGCCTGTGCGTGCACAAGAGTCTGAAGCACATCTACGTTCAGATTATCGACGACACGTCGGGCAAGACGTTGTGCGCCGCCACCAGCAACACCAAGGAACGCAAGACGGACGGGCGCAAGTCGTTCCGCAACAAGGCCGCCGCCAAGTCGCTGGGCGAGAGTTTGGGCAAGGCGGCGTTGGAGAGGGGCATCAAGCAGGTGGTGCTGGACCGGGGCGGATGCCAGTATCACGGATGCGTGCGCGAGCTGGCCGATGCGGTTCGCGCCGCCGGGGTGAAGCTCTAGGGCCCGGAGGAACGGGCCGACTTTTGCAGCGAGGTTACACGCCAGTGAGCGAGTCAGAAGCCAGTCGGCTGTTGCACGAAGGGGAGATGCTGGACGACGAGGCGCCGATCGATGCGGCGGGCCTGGAGCTGCGCGAAGAGGTCATCAACCTGAACCGAGTGGCCAAGGTCGTCAAGGGCGGTCGTCGCTTCAGCTTCAGCGCCCTCGTCGTCGTCGGCGACGGGAAGAACCACGTCGGCATGGGGTTCGGCAAAGCCAACGAAGTCCCCGAAGCTATCGGCAAGGCGGTGGAGAACGCGCGCAAGCGCCTGATTCGCGTGCCGAAGCTGGGCCAGACCATTCCCCATGAGGTGATCGGGAAATTCGGGTCGGCGCGAGTGCTGCTGAAGCCGGCGGCGCCGGGCACGGGGTTGATCGCCGGCCAGGCCGTCCGAACGGTCATGGACCTGGGCGGGGTGTCCGACGTGCTGGCCAAAAATCTGGGCGCCGACAACGTGCTCAACGTGCTCAAGGCGACGTTCAACGGTCTGAAGACAATATTGAAGGCGGAGAAGGTGGCGTGGCTGCGGGGCAAGACGCTGGAGGAGTTGGTCGGCCCGAAGCGCGCGAAACTGTATGCCGAACAGCGGCAGTTCGCGGGCGCGATTCCCTCGGCGCCGGTCGAGTCGCGTCCGGCGAGCTTCGGCGGCGAGGCCGACGAGATGCTGCCGGATGAGGACGAGACGTAAGTTCGTGGCCGGAGACAGAGGACTGATCGGACTGGTAGGACCTCTACGACCTAGATGTCCGACTGGTCTTTTCCGAGAAGCATGAGGAGCTGGACCGTGGGCGAGAAGATCCGAATCAAATGGGTCAAGAGCGACATCAACGCTCTGTGGAAGCACAAGCGGACGTTGAAGGCGTTGGGATTGCGTCGTCTGAACGACGTGGTCGAGAAGGCCGCCTCGCCCCAGGTGCGCGGCATGGCGTACAGCGTCCGGCATCTGATCGAAATCGAGGAAGTCCCATGAACCTGAGCGATTTGCCGGGCGATCCCGGCCGCAAACAGAAGCCCAAGCGCCTGGGCCGCGGCGAAGGATCAGGCCGCGGGCGGACCGCCGGCCGCGGGAACAAGGGCGCGAAGTCGCGCCAAGGCCGGGCCCACGGCATGGCCTTCGAAGGCGGCCAGATGCCCTACTTTCGGCGCATCCCGAAATTCGGCTTTCACAACCCGTTCCGGCGGGAATACGCGGTGGTCAATCTGGCGCAGTTGAACGAGTTTGAGGACGGGACGGAAGTGACCGTCGAGATCCTGTACGACAAGCGGCTGGTTCGTCCGAAGGGCGCGCCGGTCAAGATCCTCGGCAACGGGGACCTGAAGAAGAAACTGACGGTGCGGGCGGACGCGTTTTCGGCGTCGGCGAAGGAGAAAATCGAAGCCGCGGGGGGCTCGGCCATCCGCACGGGGCCATAGGGTCCGCCGCGTCCACTTCGTCCACGAAAGAAGCCCGTGATTTGACATGATTGGCAATTTGATCAACGTGTTTCGCGTGCCGGACCTGAGGCGCAAGGTCCTGTTCACCCTGATGATCCTGGCGTTCTATCGGCTCGGGGCGTTTGTGCCGGTGCCGTTCATCAACCCGCGCGCGCTAGAGGAGATGTGGCGCGGCTTGACGGGCGGGGGCGGGGGCGGCAGCCTGTTCGACGTGGTGAACATGTTCTCCGGCGGCGCGTTTCAGAACATGACGATCTTCGCCTTGGGGATCATGCCCTACATCAGCGCCTCGATCATCCTGCAATTGCTCATGGTCGTCGTGCCGCGCCTGGAGAAGATCGCCAAGGAAGGCCAGGCGGGCCAGAAGAAGATCAACCAATACACGCGCTATGGCACCGTCGGCCTGTCGTTCTTCCAGTCGATCGGCCTGGGGCTGTGGATGCAGAGGATGGACGCCTCGCTGATCCCCCAGCATCCGGCGGTCTTCATGTTCACCGTGGCCATTGCGATGACGACGGGAACGGCCTTCATCATGTGGCTGGGCGAGAAGATTCAGGAGCACGGCATCGGCAACGGGATTTCGCTGATCATCGCCTGGGGCATCGTGGCCGACTATCCGCCGTCGCTGATCACCGGCTACCGGATGGTGAAAACCGAAGCGATGGAGCCGATCTGGTTCATCATCGTGTTTGGGCTGGTGGTGGGCGTGTCGGCGGCGATTATATTCTTCCAGCAGGCGAATCGCAAGGTGCCGGTGCAGTACGCGCGGCGGGTGGTGGGGCGGCGCCAGTTTCAGGGCTCCAGCACGTTCCTGCCGCTGAAGCTGAACACGGCGGGCGTCATTCCGGTCATCTTCGCCTCGTCGATCCTGGTCTTTCCGAGCATGATCTTGTCGTTTTTCTCCTCGCGGGTGGACAGTCCGTTGCGCTCGTTCAGCACGGTTTTCGACATGACCTCGACGGCCAACGTGTACAATCTGTTCAGCATCAAGAGCGGCGGCATCTTCAACGTCCTCAAGGCGTTCAACCTGCATACGGTGATGTACATCATCCTGACCATTTTCTTCTGTTATTTCTACACGGCCATCACCTTCAACCCGCTGGACACGGCGGAGAACCTGAAGAAGATGGGCGGGTTCATCCCGGGGTTCCGGCCGGGGAAGCACACGTCGGACTACATCGACTACGTGCTGGTGCGGATCACCCTGGTGGGCGCGTTGTTCCTGGTGGCCGTGGCGATCCTGCCGCAGATCATCACCGTGTCCTTCGGCGTGCCGTACCACATGTCGAAGATGACCGGCGGGACGGGGTTGATCATCGTGGTCGGCGTGTTCATTGACACGATAAAACAGATTGAATCGCAGCTGATGATGCGCCACTATGAGGGGTTCGATTACCGGAGCGGGGCGAAACGGCGGTGGCAGTTCCGACCGTCGTGAGCCGCTGGGCAGTGGCGCGCCGTCATGGGCTGGAACGACCCACACGATCATCGGGTGGAGGTGAAAGGCCCCGCCGACCTGGAGAGAATGCGGCGGGCGGGATCGATCCTGCGGGTCCTGTGCGACGAAGTCGCCCGGCGCGTCCAGCCGGGGATTCCGACCGAGGAGTTGGATCGGGTCTTTGCACGCGGGGTCGAACGGTTCGGGGCCAAATCGGCGTTTTACGGCCTCTACGGGTTTCCCGGCCACATTTGCGTGTCCATCAACGAGGAAGTGGTGCACGGGATTCCATCGCCGAAGCGGTTTTTGCAGGAAGGCGACATTGTTTCGCTGGACATGGGACTTGTTCTTGACGGATTTTGTAGCGATACGGCGATTAGTTTGCCGGTCGGAGAGGTGAACGAAGAGAAAAAGCGCCTTCTTGCCACGGCGCGCCGGGCGTTGGCGCTGGGCATCCAGGCCTGCCGGGCCGGAAACCGGTTGGGCGACGTGGGGGCGGCGATCCAGCAGTGCGCGGAAGCCGCCGGATTCACGGTGGTGCGCGAATACACCGGCCACGGCATTGGCCGGGCGCTGCACGAGCCGCCGAAAGCGCCCAACTTCGGGACCCTCGGCAAGGGGCCGCGCCTGCAGGCGGGCTGGGTGTTGGCGCTGGAGCCGATGATCAACGCCGGGACGTGGCGGGTCGAGACGCTCGACGATCAGTGGACAGTGGTGACGCAGGATCGGCGCCCGTCGGCGCATTTTGAGCATACGGTGGCCATCACAGTGAATGGCGCGGAGGTCTTGACCTGACGTCCATGGCGAAAGAGGAAGCCATACAGATCGAAGGGACGGTCATCGAGCCCCTGCCGAACGCCATGTTCCGCGTGGAACT
>JAPLSS010000080.1 GCA_026398515.1 Candidatus Sumerlaeota bacterium
ATCGTTGCACGAGACGAGAAAACGGCGCCCTTCTCGTCAACCGCCGATCCCGTCAGGTAATAGGCGCCATCCGGTCCGACGCAGACGCTGGCGTCGGTCAGCGGCTCATCCAGCAGCGGCCGGAGCGGGCCGGCTTCTGCGGTCGGAGCGAGCGCCGCGTATTCGCGGATCACGCCATGCGGCCCGCCTGGGGCCGCCTTCGTAGTCGCTTGCGTTGGCATGGGCGTCAAGCCTCCATAGACTCATAGGATGTTGTCAGCCGCGCCAGGCTTTCGGCGGGCCCCATTCGGGCCAGCCGCGCCGCTCCTCGAACTTGAGTTTCTTGTCGCCGGCGACGGCGCGCGCGTCGGCCTGGCTCCACACCGCGCCGTCTTCCCAGAACAGGCCGTTGATCGTTCCGTTGTGGCGCTGGCCGGGCAGGTAGGCCGGCTTGACCATCAGCGACCAGAAGAACGCGTCCATGCCGAAGGACCGCACGATCCCCGCCACGGACGCCAGATCGGGCCCCAGCTCCTTTTCGGGCAACCGGTCGCCCCTTTTCCAGCCGCCGGTTGTTGGCCGCAGCCGCTGCCATTCGGTCAGCCACACGCGCTTGCCGCAGACGCGTCCGGCCCGCAGCGCGTCGCCGACCTTCTGGCGCATGGCCTCTTCGTCCTTCGGGAAGTTCTCGTGGACCTGGAACACGTCGATGCCGCAATCCAGGAAATAGAGGTTCATGTCCGCGCTGGCCGCGCCCAACGTCAGCGGGACCGAGCCGCGCAGTTCGTTGGCCCGCGCGATCATTGCCCGTGCGAACCGCTTGCTTTCCTCGGGGAACGGCTCGTTCATCAGCTCAATGGCGAGCAGACGGCGGTCGCTGCCGTAGCGGTCCAGGAACCACTCGACGAACCTGGCCGGCCCGCCCCAGCGCTTGGGGTTGTCGACGATATCGGCTTTGTGCGGCGACCGGATGGCAAAGGCCTTCGTCGGGCCGGTCGTCCACATATTCTCTTTGGTCGGGTCCACGCCGCAGTTCTCGAACAGCGACGGCATGAGGCGGATCCTCTTCGCCGCGGCCTTCTTGAGGAAATCGTCGAACACGCCGGCGAAGTCGTTCGGCGCCATCTTCCAGAACTCGTAGCTGACCCACACGCGCAGGGCGTTGAGATTGACCGACGCGGCGTAGCCCATGTCGCGCTTTGCCTCGTCGGGATCGTAATTGCGCCAGAACTGCGGGGCGTTGAACGCCCGCGCGGGAATGTAGATCGCGCCCCACACCTCCGCTGCTGTCTTGCTGGATGTTGTCATGCGCTTGTCCTCGCTGCTCGTGGTTGAACGTCGCGCTCGTTTTCGCGATCTTCCGTTGCGCGGGTCGAGGTTTCAATCTCTTCCTCATCGGGAGGCGGAGTCATTGGCTGAAGATTCCGCCCTTGCCGGATTTCCTGGCCGGCGGCGCAGCAACGCTTTCGGGCTGCCAGTCGCGGGCGATTTGAATGTCGGCGGCGACATTTCCCGCGAGTTTCGGGATGTCCACCCAACCGACGCGGTTGTAGAGCAGGGGCTGCCCGTATTGCCGGGTGTAGCTTTCGGCGTAACGTTTCCAATGGCTCAGCGCCTCTTGGAGATGGCCAATCGCAGCTTCCTGTCGCCCGGTCTCGGCAGTGGCGTCATAGAGGGCCAGTTCGCAGGCGGCCTCGATTTTGGCGGCGTAGTAATTGCCGATGTGGCCGAACGACTCGATGTCGCCCAGCGTGAGCCGCAATTCCTTGTTCGCCCCTTGACGCGGGCGCAATTCCGCGGCCCCGCGCAGGGCGGTTTCGGCATAGCGGCGCAGATTCTTCGCAACTTGCGGCGGTGTGATCGCGTCCTCAAAGGCCGCCCGGTTCATCACGCCCTCGCGCCACTCGCGGATGTTGATGTTCTTCTCGCCGGGCATGGCGTCGCCCGCTACGAAATGCCGCACCGTGTAGAAGCCCTTGACCTTGGGATGGCTCAGGCACGCTTCGGGGAGCCATTTCAGGTCGATGTTTCCCCAGAAGAATCGCGTGATTTCCGGAAACACCCTGGAGGCCGCGCTCCATGCGGCGAGCAGCTTGTCCGCCGGCGCCTCGGGGAAGCGCGCGGCCAGCACGCGCTCGAAATGCGAATCGCTCAGCGTGGGGTCATAACTTAGCTGCCCCCACAGCATGAAACTGAACCACTGCTTTTGGATCACGAGTTGCCGCGGCGACTCGGGCTCCAGGTCCATCGCCTCGCGCCCCCAGCAGTAGCCGTCCGGCCCCATGTAGAAGCCGCGCACGACCTCCGCCCCGGGCATCTTCGCAATGAACCCGCGCGCAAACGCAGGATCGCCCCAGCGAAAGCTGTAGACGTCGTCGTTGCGCGCCGTCAGCCACGTGCGAAGGTCTTTCGGGAAGACCTCCAGCAGCGGGTCGATGAACTTCGGCCGCGTGGACGCGTACATGTGGGCGACGGCGTACTTGTAACTGAAATCGAGCGGACCCGGGTAGTCCTTCCATTCCCGCAGAATCTCGTCCAGGTCGGTTTGGTGGAGGCGGTGGATCATGCGGAACGTCCGGCCGGGTTCGTCCTTGAGCGCGTCGCGAATCCCCTCGCCGTACGTCTGCCAGAGCCACTGCTCCTTCGTGCGGCCCGCCAGGTCCCCGCCCATGACCTCGCCCGCCGTGATCCCGATCCCGGCCAGCAGCGGATAGGTCTTCACTGTCTCGCGCACACTGGCGCGGAAATAGCGGATCATGTTCTCGTCCGGCTGCGCGCGCGACAGGCCGTGCTTGCCCTCCGCGCCGAACAAGAACGTGTTCCAGGTGAACCAATAGACATCGATGCCGCGGTCCTTCGCCATCTGCATCGCGTCGCGCCAGAAGGCGATCTTCTCGTCCATGGTCATGCGCTTCACGACCTAGGCGCCGTCCAACAGCTCCGGGCGGAACATGTCGCGGCCGCTGTGGGCATAGGTCTCGTCAAAGGCGCCGGCTCGGGCGCGCAGCACGTCGTCGAGCGCCACGTCGGGATACTCGGGGACTTTCACAATGCTCGGAAACGGATGGAGGCTCCAAAGCGACAGAACGTTGAACCGGTGGCGCGCCATTTCGTCGAAAAACTCGCGCCAGAACTCGCGGCTCCACATTTCGGGGATGTTGGCCTGGGCGGCGTCGGAGTTGTCCGAGTAACTTGGCGTGCGCAGGTCGAGAGGGATGTTGAACTTGATGCCGCGCTCTTCAATATGGGGTTTGCGCGCGCCGGGCTTCAAGTCGGCCAGCGCGCCCAGGCCGATCGCTGTGGCCACGTCCAGTCCGCCATACATCGCGCCCGCCGGGCCCCCGCCGACGATTTTGACCCATCCGCCGCGTTCCGCGCGCTCGATGCGATAGCCTTGCGCCGGCCCGCGCCCATCGACTTCGATTGTCACCTCGGGCTGCGGGACTCCCGCGAATTGGGCCGCGCGCCGGATCTCCTCGGCCGCGAACCGCAATGGCGGAGAGTCCAACGGACTCAGCCCGATCTCAGCGCCCGTCCGGCCCGACGGCGCGCTGAGCGACGTCGTAAGCGGCGACGCCAACGCGCCGCCGAAGAGCGCGCCAGTCGTCTTCATAAACTGCCTCCGGTCCATACGATCCGCTTCCTCAGGGTTTCGTGGTCGTCATGACGTCCGGCGAGCGCCGATCTTCGCCAGTCAATGACGGCAAGTGTCAAGCCGAAACGGCGGA
>JAPLSS010000293.1 GCA_026398515.1 Candidatus Sumerlaeota bacterium
CCGCGTCGGGATCGGCGTGGCGAGTTCGAGCCCGGCCGAGCCGGAGAGCTGGAGCGCCGCGCCGGGATTGCCCGCGCCCGTTTCAATCGCAACGCGGCCCTTCGCCCTTCCCATGTTCGCCAGATCCTGTCCCTCCGGCCCATCGAACGTCGCCTGGAAGACATCGCGCGCGGCCGGCTCGGACGGACTCGAGGCCGGGCCTGCGTTGCCGCCTTGCGAGAAAGCCGCCAAACACATCGCGCTCCCAACAGCCAGGATCATCCAAAACATCGCCGGACAGAATGGCCGAGTCATCGTCGTCTCTCCTTGAACTACGTCATGGCCTTGCCCTGTCGCGCCGGATGAGCGCGTTTTACAACGGCAAATCGAAACCAAATACCTTTCGCCCCGCCTCGCGCGCCTCCGTGGAATCGATTGTCGCGTGGGAGCGCATGGAGACTACCTCGCGGGAGCGGCAAGCGCCGTATCGCCTCGGAGCGATCGGATGACCTCCCGCAGGGTTTCCACGCCATTGGGCACGCCCGAAGTGTAGATGCGCACGGCGTCGACGGTATCTTCGATCGACCTCGCCAGGGCGACGATCTCTTGCGCGGAGAAGGGGTTCTCGTTTGGCCCCGCCCAGACGACGATCTGAACCCAGATCCGGATCCGCGGATTCGCCTCGCGCAGCAGGCCGACGACGCGCTGCACGTTGGCCCGGTATTCCGAAGGCGTCGCCCGTTGTCTTGTCTCGCGGTCAATTTGAAATTGCTGCGACTGGACGAGCCAGACATCGGCGTACGGAGCCGCCTTGGCGTAGTCCCCCTCGCGGCCCATCATAAAACGCATCCCCGGTCCCATGAGCAGCCCCGCGCCGTACGCGGCGGCGGCTTCCTTCGCTCGCTTGACGGAGTCAACAAAGTCGTCCAGTTCTCCGTTCGGCGTGCCGGGGCTTTGTTCCGGGTTATAACCCAGATACGCGCACTTCACGCCCGCCCCCTGCAACAGGGAGATCGTCTCCCGCATGTGATCGAGCGAGCGGAAAACGCAGGCGACCTTCACCGGCCCCTCCGCATGCTCCTTTAACAAAACGGGCGCCTCGCCCCGCAGCATGACGTCGATGAAGTCGTTCGCCTCGGTCAGAGACGACACCAGATCGGCCGTTTTGGTGGTCAGCGCGAAGCCGATCCCAAGACGCCGCTCTGCCGCAGGGGCGCCGTCGCCACCGAGATCGGCCTGTTTGAAGGCCTCCTTAGGCTCCGCGCTCTCGCGCCCATTCTCCTGAGGCTGGGCTGCGGCGCCGGTGGCCACAAACGCCAGTGACACCATTGCCAACAACGGTCTTGCAGCAAACCATTGCGCTTTCGCGGTCGCAATCATTGGCATTCTCCCTTCTTGGTCACAATTCTTTGCCAGAGCCTGTATGGCTCCTGCTTTGCTTTACCAAGGCGAAGCGGGTTCTTCATCGGCTTGTCCCAACCGAAATGAACATGTATTCTCGCCTCTTTCACCGCCGCAGACAATCCGGCGTCGCCGGAGCCTCCACGGGCCGCCAGCTAAACGGGTGTCTCCGGGATCGCGACGTGAAGCGTGTACCCTTTTTGCTCCGCTCCCGCCGACTGAGAGAGGCGGACTGAAATTGTACCGGATGGCAGAGAGATAATGTTTCTCTTGGGGCAAATGTAGTGGTTGCTCTGGTTGTTGTCCAGAAGCAATGGTCCTTTCCGGGTAGCGGGTATTTGGGCTTCACCCCGCCTCCAGGTTTAGAACAAGTGCGGTTTTCTCGCCTCTGAATGCCGGAAAGCCCTGGACGCCCCTCCCGTATTGGATAGAACGGCTATTGTCCGATGCTGGACCTGATCAACGACGTTCGGGTCACGGTGTGGAAGGAGAAGGCGGCGCGGGTCCCTCACTTCTTCGACGAGGCGATTCTGGAGATCGACGCGAGTCTGACGGAGACCTTGGGCGAGTGCAAAAGGGAGGCAGAACCCTCCTTAGGCGCCATTCGGGACATATAGTATTCTTTGCAAATGTCGCCTAACGCGGCTAGCTTTGAAGCCATGGTGCGGTTCTGACAGATGGTCGCATCGGCCATCCGCCGGCCAGCGCGTTGTGGAGAGAAAACACCTCGGAGGCGCTCGCTCATGAAACCATGGTCGTTCGCCGCGGCGCTGTGCTTGACCGGCTTTGCCGCCCAAGCCGCCGAACCGGCGCCAGCGGTCGCGCCGGGATGGGACTGGTCGCTGCCCGCAGGCATCCAGCCCGTTCCCTATTCCGGATTCGTCACCTGGGGAAAAGACCGCATCTCCGCTATGATTACCGTCGCGGGCGTCTGGGCAACCTGGAAGCGGATGTGCCCTGCGCCGGACACGTATGACTGGACGCTGGTCCTGGAGGCCATCGAGAGGAACAAAGCCGCCGGCATGCGCACGGGCATTCACCTCATGGGTGTGGAGTCGCAGGCCGTGCCCGACTGGGTCATCCAGAAGTATAAAGCCCCGGTCATTCCCGTCATCCCCCTGCAGGACAACCAGCCGTGGCGCATCTCCATCGTCCCGCCGTGGCATCCCGATGTGATGCGCGAATACCGCAAGTTCCTCGATGCCTTCTGCCAGACCGGCATCGCGCGGCGCGAAGAGGTGGTCTATGGCTATATTCATGGGATCAGCCCGTCGCGCGGCGAGGAGTTGTTCCTGCGCAAACAAGATGTCGAAGACTGGGAGGCCAAGGCGGGTCTGACGCCTCAGGGCTTCGCCGACTGCATCAAGGCGCGCATCGACGCCATGCTGGCGGCGTTCCAGGGCGTCGAATGGAAACTGGCCTGGATGACCGGCCGCGGCACGGCGGTCAATGTCAACGAGGCCTACAAGAACGCTGCCGTTGACTTGTGCGAATACGCGATCAGCCATGGGACAGGTTGGCGCGAAGGCGGGGTGGAGTCCATGCACGAGCTCTTCGAATCGAGCGTGCTCGGCACGTCCATCGACCCGGACGGCTATTGCGTGATCGACGAAACGCTGCCGCTGCTGACCGAACGGCGCTATCGCGGCGACGAGAACGAGGAATACGGCAAGGACTGGGAATGGCGCTTCGGCCCGGTCGAAGGCGATGAATATCGCCACCGCATCTCCACCCTGCGCACGCTGCAACTGCGACAGAACTTCCAGATGGTCAGCGCCGAGACGCTCAAACTGAATCCCGACCTGAACCGCTACGCGATGCTGACGCAGGGGCGTCTGTGGGACGATTCGCCCGACGCGTGGGCCTATCTGCGCGAGTGCGTCATCAAGCCAAACAAAACGGTCAAAAACCTGGAACGCTGGTTGATTCAGCGCGACGTCGGCGGCAGCCGCTCCGTAGCCTGCGAACGGGTCGACCGCTACGAGCTGGGGTGGGATCCTGACGACCATCATTTCGACATGGACGCGCGGCGGACGGATCTCGAGAACCAACAGGACGGCCTGGCGTTCCAACTCGATTCGAAGCTCTGGATAGAGCCCCAGGCGGCGATTCTGAAAGTCACCTTCACCGACGGCGAGCCGGCGCGTTGGCACGTGGCTTACACGGATGCGCAGAGCGGCGAGGCCAAGACGGCCTCCGTCGAAAACACCGGCGACGGCCAGCGCAAGACGGCGACGTTCGAAATTCCGAACCTCGCCGCCACGCGCCAGTTCCCTGGCCAGATGGACTTCCGTCTCGTCAGCGAAGGCCCGGGCGACCTGACGGTCACCATGGTCCGCGTGATCAAGAAGGACTGGAAAGAGCTGGACCGCAAGCCGCAATGAGCCGCGCGGATAGCCCTGTTTGAGCGTGACGTCGGGCGATAGGCCAACGCCTGGAATCCCGCCGGACGGGGCGGGGACGCCCATGGGGCTATACCTATGAGCGCGATGATGGTTCACGTCCGAGTGAAACGCGGCTGATTGAGGTCGCGGGATTGGCGCTCCTGTGGCATTCGTTCCAGCAAATGACCCGTAAGGGAACGTGACATGGTATTCTCTCATGCGCACACCTCCCCCGATACGGGCATCATGGTGTCTCGATCATATGACGGTACAGAAACGGCGCAATCCAGCGGATATGCCGATCCATGGGCGTCCATGCGGCATGGCCCTCGCCCTCAAGCGGATGGAATTCACAGGTGACTCCGACGTCCTTCGCCCGCCCGGCCAGCGTACCCAGCGCGCAACTGTCCAGCCCCGCCTCGAAGCTCGAACCACCGGTGATGAGGTTCTCGGCCCGCGCGTCCGGTGAATGGCCCCAGACCGTGGCAAGTGCCAATAACGCCATCTACGCCGGCGTGGCTCGGCCCAATCCCGTTTCGTATTCTCGTTTCACGTTTTTCCACCTCGTGATTCCAGCAGACCTTCGACGGCGCAACGCGTTACCGCGTTGCGGCTTTGGAATGAGCCTTGAAGAATTCCCAGACTAGCGGAGTGGGATTAAGCGTTTCGCCTTGCCCCAATGGGATTGGCCAGCCATGAGCGGCGCCCTTGGAAAATCCCGTCGCATAAACCCGATCGGGGTCCATTCACAGTCCAGACTTGACCGTTATGACTTCCCCTCGCCAGAAGGCAGAGCTTACATCAATGGAGCTGAACCACGGGTAATCTACGCGATCCGCCTGCCGGGTCCCAACCAAGGCGACGGTTTCAACCGCTGCAGACCTGGTTTGGAAATCGACCAGAGAAACGCCTGAAGGCTTCGCGACGAACGTGGAAAAGGCGCCACCGTTACTCCGTCCGATAGAGTCCGATAACGTCGTCGGACATGCCCTGCCGGCGCAGGTGGGCCGCGAGGAGGTTGTGCATCTGGCGCGCGGCTTTGGGCTCTTTCTTGACGACGTCCTTGCGGCACGCGGGATCGTTCTCCAGATCGTAGAGGACCGGCGGGCGGACCTTGCTCCAGGCGCTGTACATCCAGCGCGCGGTAGTCGCTTGCGCCAACAGGCCGGCGCCGGAGATCGCGTGGTCGCGGGTCGCGGCGCGTTTGCCGTGGACGAGCGGCAGGAGCGAATGGCCCGCGATGCGCTCGGGGGCGGGAAGGCCGAAGGCGTCGAGAATGGTGGCTGAGAGGTCCCAGGGCTGGGCGATGGCCTTGACGCGGACGCTCTTCTTCATACCGGGGGCGCGGATGATAAGCGGAATGCGGGTCGTGTTCATCGAGAGGGGCATGTATTGCTTGGGATCCTTGGCCGGCCGGCCGGCGGAGCTGACCAAACCGTCGGCGCCAAGGACCGGCTGCTTGCGGATCATGTCGAGGTCGGCGGGGCCGGCGAAGGGCGTGCCGTGGTCGCTGGTGAAGATGAGGAGCGTGTCGTCGAGAATGCCCAAATGCTCCAGTTTGTCGTAGAGGCGGCCGAACCACGTGTCGACCATGGTGACCTCGCCGGCGTAGCGGGCGCGCATCTGCTTGAGTTCGGCGTCGGTCACGCCCAGGGACTTGCGCAACGCGCCGGGAGGCGCCTCGAAGACGCGGCCCTTGTAGCCGGGGTCGTAGAGGTCGGTGTAGTATTGGGGCGGGTCCCACGGCTCGTGCGGATCGAAGGTGTCGAGCCAGAGGAAGAAGTCGGGCCGGCGATAATTCTGCTCCAGCCACTCCATGGCGAGGGAATAGGTCCCAGGTGCGAACCAGTCGGTTTCCGTTTTGCGTCCCGCGCGGTTGACGAGGATCTGCCGCCAGTGGTCGATCGAGTAGCGGATCAACTCGATGGAGACGGGGAGTTCGAACGGCACGTCGTCGGACATCCAACAACGGTCGCCTTCCTGGCCGCGGTTCAGCGCCCAGGCGCTAAAGTCCCTCTGTATCCCCGGCTTGTGGACGATCGTGTTCGCAACGTCGGAGATGAGCATGGAGGGGACGCCGCGCTTCTTCAGGTCGCCGACGAAGGTGGCCTCGTCATCCAACAGCGCCGACCATTCGTTGAAGGGCAGGCCTTGGCGGCAGTGGCCCATAAGGATGTCGCGCCGAGCCGGGCCGGTGGGGAAGGAGCCGATGTAGGCGTTGTCGAAGACAGCGGCCTCGGCGGCGAAACGGGCGAGGTTCGGGGTAAGGATCTTCCCCCACGGGGCGTCGCCATAGACGCTGGAGTGATCGCGGCGGAACGTGTCGGCGATGACGAGGATAGCTTTCATGGGTTAAGCCTTTCCGGGGAATCGCAAGGGGGACGCAACGGAGCTAGCGGCCGCGCCGCAGCCACAGATCAAGAAGCGCTTACAGTGAGCAATGGTCAATGGAAAAGGTGAATCGCCTGCAACGGTTCCTTCCAAACACGGGAGCGGTCGCTGCCCTCGGCGATGAGCGGCCAGTCACCTGGTTCGAGTCGGCGGCCATGGAGACGCGAACCACCGCCGCTCGAATCAATTCGCCGAGCGTGCGCCGATCATCCTCGAGCGACTGCAACCTCTGGCGGAAGCGCAATACGGCAAGAGCCTCAAGTGGTTCTTCCGCCACTGGTTCCTCGAGACCGATATTCCCAAGTATGAAAACCAGGAGGCCGAGTGGCGCGCTGACCGCCGCTCGAGCGCCCGCCCGATGCGGTTGGTGGAGATTGAGGAGAAGTGATATGAATTCCCTATTCTTGATTTCCAGTCTGCGATTTGCGATCTGTTGACTGTTGAGAATCCTGCCCGCGACAGGAAACGGCTCTCATCGATCGGCCTTTTTGCAGCAGCGCGGCCCAGGAGCAATCTGAAGAAGGCAGGTAGAGCAATGGCCCAGACCCCGGCGCGGCCCCTCGGGGGCGGCTTCGCCAACGCCTTGGGCGCGCGCGTCCGACCATTGTTCCACGAGAACGACCGGGGCTATCGCCCGTTCGACATGGTGTGGATGGCGATGGTCGGCGGGGGAACCACCGCCATCGAGTTCATCTCCGGGACGATGATTCCCATCACCATGCGGCACTTCTTCGACAGCCGCCTGATGATCTCCATCATCCAGGACTTGAACCGGGTGTTCGGGTTCGTCGTCCAGCCGTACGTGGCGACCAAGGGCGACACATTGCGCACGCGCTATGGTCGGCGCCGTCCGTTTTTCTTTCTCGGATTCCCCCTGACGGTGTTTTTCATGCTGCTTCTCGGTCTTTCGCCGCACATGTTTACCCCCGAGGCCATGCGACATGCTTGGCCGGTGCTTGCCCTACTCTTCGTCCTGAACGTCTGCATGCAGGCGTCGCAGGACATCAGCTGCGGGACCGGAGGGCCTTTATTAGCGGAGTTGTTTCCCAAGAAAGTGCTGGGGCGGGCGGCCTCGTTTGGCCCCATCGTTTCGAGCATGGTTCAGCTGTTCATGCTGCTGGTCGCCATGAAACTGGCGATGAAGGACGAATTCTATCCGTATTTGTGTTCGGCCGCGCTGGCCATGCTCGGGCTGTTCGTCGTGATTTTTGCCATACGCGAGAAGGCCGCGCCCCCATTGAAGTCCGGACCGCTGGAAACCTACAGCGTCTTCAAACACGCGCGGATGCTGATCGACAACCGGGAATACCTGAAGATCGCAATCTGCGTTGTGGGCCGGCCGCCAGGCGGACCGCTACGGCCCCAAGTACGTGATTGCCGCGGCGTTCTCGATTCAAATGGTCGCGGCGCTGGCCATCATGTTCTTCGTCAAAGACGCCTTCACGCTGAGGATCGCCATCGGCGTCAACGCCTTTGGCGGGACGTTCCAGGGGGTGGCCATGCTTCCGCTGATCTTCCTGCATGCCCCGGTGGAGGAGCGCGGCAAGGTCTTTGGGCTGATCCAGTTCGTTCGCGCTCTGGCCGCCACCATCGTCACGCCGCTCATTGGCCGCATGGCCGACGTGACCGGGGGCTATCGCGCCGGCTATGGCGTCTGCATCGCTCTGGCCGCGATCGGCATCATAGCCGCGCTCCTGACCCGCGGCGGGCGCCCCGCGGAGGATATCGACGCCAGGGAGGTTGGCCACTGACCGGCGGCCTGGACGAAGTGGACGGCGTGGATCGGAGGGCCGGGGCGCGGCCTTCGAGTTTGTCCTTGGGAGCGATGTAGCCGATGGCGCTGTGGAGCCGGACGTTGTTGTAATGGTCGACGTACGAGCCGGCGACGTGTCGGGCGTCCTGGGCGTCGACGGGCGTGCGCGGGCGGATAGCCTCGCGTTTTAGGGACTGGTGGAAGCGTTCGATCTTGCCGTTGGTCTACGCATTCAACTGCTTTGCTACGAAGTGGTGGCCGCCCGCGTTGTTCACTCCGCCCATCTTGTCGATTTCGTCCATCCCGTCCGCTCTGTCCAGCCCGGGCAACTCGGCTATCGGCGATGGGCGATTTGCGACCGAGCCGCCGCCAGAAACAACGGAACCGCCAAGTAGCCGACCAGCGCCGCTCCGATAAGGCCGTGCGTCAGAGGATCCGGCAGGTCGGGCCGATCGCCGATGCGCCCGGCGAGCCACTGCCCTGGGCCGACGCCGAGGAAGTTCTGCGCGAAGATGAGAAAGGCAATCGCCGTGGATCGTATGCGCGCCGGCGTCAAATCCTGAACCACCGCCAAAACCGGCCCATAGAAAAGCGTGTCGCAAAAGGCGCAGGCGAGCCAAGCGGAATAAAACAGCGGCGTTCCCGCCTTCGCCACGTAGAACACGATGCAGGCCGATGGAAACGCCAGCTGCGTTAGGCCCAAAAACCAGAGCCGCCCGCCGGGCCACCGGCGCTGGCATGCGTCGGCGATCCATCCGCCGGCGACGTTCCCCGCCACTCCGCCGACCAGATAGATGAGGCCCGCGCGCACGCCGATGGAAATCGTGTATCCGCGCTCGGCCTGCAGCCAGAGCAAGACCAGGTTCGTCGATGACGCAGTAAAGATCACGGCCACGCTGCCGAGGATCGCCAGGGACAGAGCGGGGGAGCGCGTCAGGACGGCCCCGAGTTCGCCGAAGATTGCGCGCGTGTTCCGGTGCCTGGCCGCCTCTTCTAGGCTCGCAGTGCGACCTTCAGGTCGCACGGGTTTTGCAGGTTGTATAGGTCCTGTGGGTCCTATGCGATTGGGTCCTATGCGATTCAAAGGCTCTCTCAGGGCCAGGGCCAGCGGCGCCAACAGCAGCCCGGCGGCGCCCAGCCATCCGAAACATCCGCGCCATCCCAGGCGGGGCACGAGCCACGCGGGGATCATCAAGCTGACGCCCGTGCCCAGCGGGATTCCCGCATAGTAGATGCCGCCGGCCAGCGCGCGCCGGTGGGCGGGGAACACGTCGCTGAGCATCGCCACGGCGGCCGGAGTCAGCGATGCTTCGCCGATTCCCACGAACACGCGCGCCGCCACAAGATGTCCATAGCTCCGCGCCCATCCCGACGCGGCGGTGGCGGCGCTGAACACGGCGACGCCGAGGGCGATCAGCCGTGGACGGCTCCAGCGGTCCGCCGCCGCGCCCAACGCCATGCCCGTCAACGTGTAGAAGACAACGAACGCGTAGCCGGTCAGCAGCGCGATCTGCGCGTGCCTGATTCCGAGATCCGGCTCGATTTGAAACCCCAGATTGGCCGGCAGCTGGCGGTCGGCAAAGTTCAAGACGTTGAGAAGCGTAAGGAAGCCCAGGAACAAGACAGCGCGCGAAAAACCAGCGGAGGAGGTTCTCATGACGGCAGCCCCAGGTTCAGAGTGCGACGTTAGGTACGACTTGGCCATTTTTTCTGGTTCTGCGAACCGATTTTCCAGCATAGAAGGAAACATGGACAAAGCCAACCTATCCGGAGAGGGTTCCTGCTCATGGCGGCTCCTGTGGATCCGCACTAGGATGGGGAGTTGAAGCGCTGGCTGCGGCCGTTCCTCACGGGGTTACGTCACAAAGCCCATTGCCGCTGGGCGCCCGTGTATTTGAGAGGGCGGATGGGGCTGGCGCAGCGCAAGAGCGTCTCGCCGATGGCCCGCGTGGTGGCGCCGGGAGATCGCGAGCAGTTGCATCATTTTGTGTGCGCCTCGCCGTGGGATGGAACGCCGTTGAGGGAGGCGTTGGTGAAAGCGGGCGACCGATTGGTCGGAGGGCCGGAAGCGCGCTTGGTGGTGGATGACACGGCGCTGGTGAAGAAGGGCCGGGATTCGGTAGGGGTGGCGCCTCAGTATTGCGGGGAGTTGTGGAAGAAGGCCAACTGCCAGAGTTTGGTCTCGGTGACCTTGGCGCAGTTCGAGACGCCGGTGTGCGTCGGCTTGCGGCTGTTCTTGCCGGAGGCGTGGGAGACGGATAGGAAGCGGCGGCGCCGGAAGTAGGCGTCGAGTTCGGGCAAGCATTCCCGATTAAGCTTGGTTACAAGCGCGGGTAGTTTCTCGGCGAGGTTTTCTTTGCGGCCGGTCATGCTGATGCCGTGTCGTTTCATGACCGCGCGGATCGCGTTCCCGGTGGAAGCGGTGGTGAGGCTCATGCCGACGGCGTAGCGCGGGAGTTTTCGATGGCAGGATCTGGCCGAAGGATGTGGTTGCTTTGGCGGGGGTCTTGTAGTTGAGCGTACGGAACAGAATCTCCCACTGCCCGCTCTCGAGCATCCGTGACAGCTCCGCAATGCCGGCGCTGAAACAATACCGCCCGTTGTCGCTGCGCTCGCGTTCAGCGAAGGCTTGGGCGAGGCGGCGTTTCTCGCGGTCCGCGTTGAGTTCCGGAATGAAGCGGATCATGTCTCCCGTTCGCGCGCAGTTGTACCCGCCACGATAGGTCAGACTCAACGGCTTGCCCGATTGTCATCCCAACAACCGTCCATTCTGCGAAGGGCGAAGGAATTGACACGCCCAATCCACACCGTAAGTCGATGGCGGTCAATGTTGGAAGAAACATGCGAAGGCCCACGGGGCAACACGGCGACGACAGCGCCGAGCTGCCGCCTCATTGCGTTCTTCTTTGCGAACAAAACCGGACAACGCCCACGCCGGGAGCCGACCTGTTTTGTTCATGTCGCTGGGGCGTAAGATATATAAAGGAGTGTTGCGTCGTTTTTGTAGAGATTCAAATAGTGCCAAAAATGGGATACTTCATCGACGCCTATATGCGACGGAAAGCGGAACTCCTGGCGGACGCCTCGATCTGCAATGCGAATCGCGACCTGTTCCGCGCGTTCTTCGAGTATGAGGAATACAAACTCAAACGGCGAAACGGCCTATCCGATTTGGACGAGGCCTGCGGCAAGACGCTCCTTCTCTATGTGCTCAGGCTCCGTAACGTGAACCTGTGGTTCGAGAACAAGCCGTGGAATGACTTGACTAAAGAGGACATCAAACGCGTCTATGACGCGCTGGAAGATGGGCTGATCGTCAACCGGGCGGGCAAGCCGTTCGGAGATCGGGCGAGCTACTACTCGAAGGTGTTCAAAAGCAAACCCTTTCGCCTCGCGGGGAAAGCCGACCTGGCGCGCGAGGTGATCGAGTTCCACACGGTGCGCCATCGCGAAGTCCGCTATGTGACCGAGGAGACGTTTCGAACCATGACGAGCGTCGTCTCGAACCCGCGGCATCTGCTCCTGTTCTGGCTCCATTGGGACATCGGGGAGAACATCGACACGCTCCTCCGGCTGACGAAGCGCGACTTCATTCGCCAGAAGAACCCCGACACCGGAGAAGCCGAATATCTCGTGAACCTGCCGCGGGAGAAGATCAAGCGAAGCCGACAAACGCGCAGCGAGCCGACCCTCTACGCCGAAACCGTCCGCTATGCCGACATGGCCCTGAACGGCTTGGGCGACGACGACCCAATCTTCTTATTCGGCTACCGCCAGGCGCTCAAACTCATCCACGCCGCGGTCAAGAAGAGCGGCGCCCGATGCATGCCGAATGGCGAGCCAGTGCGCTGGAAGGACCTGCGTTCAGGCATGGCCTGCCATCTCTTGCGATCCGGTTGGAGCCGGGACGAAGTCAACGCGCGCCTCGGCCACCGCCCCAGTTCCGACACCCTCGACGCCTACATCAACTACCTCGCCCTCGACCGCCATCGCCCCAAAAAGAAGCTGCAAGCTGTCCGCCTGTCCGAGATTCACAACGAGCTGGAAGAAGCCAAGCGCCGGGAGAAGATGCTTCATGAAAGGCTCCGAAAACAGGGGGAAGAAAACACGGCCATGAAGAAGGCCCTCTCGGAGATCCGCAGCCAGATGGGGGAGTTTAGAAGTTTGGTTCAACGAATTGGCCGCGCCAGGAAGGAGACAAGGACGCCGCGGGCCATACGAAGCAGACACGTCCGGGTCCAATGAAACCGCGCAGAGCATGTTGGGATGAGCGCGGTTTACTGTGGAACCGCCGTTTTGGCCAGTCGAATCGGCTGAAGGCGTTGAAGCGTTGAGATTCTCGTTCGTATCGTGCATCGTGCAGTCAAACAACAAGAGCCTCGTGTTGTTCGGGTCATCGTCTCGATACGGGGAAACTGCGATGGAAGACGGAGACAAAGCTCAGCGACTCCCCCGCGTGTTGGCCCATCGGACCCGGAAGTGTCCATACTGCCAGAGCAACAAGTGGCGCTGGCTCGGCGCGGTTCCGATCACGCCAGACGAGCTTGCTCGTCATCTGCTTACGCGATACCTGTGCGAGAAATGCGGCAAAGAGTTCCTGGCCGAGGAAGCCGAAAGGGCGCGATATGTGGCGTCGGCGGCGACGTGCGTGCATTGTGGCAGTTCGCGGGTGGAAAAGACCTCCAAGCCTGACGCGGATCTGGAGATTTGGAGAT
>JAPLSS010000168.1 GCA_026398515.1 Candidatus Sumerlaeota bacterium
CAGGAGGACCGCGAGATAGAGAATCACATACAGTTCCCGAGCGCCGACGCGGCGCGCGCGACGCGCCAGGCCGATCGCCAGCGCAAGCAGCAGAAGCCCATCCACAAGGTATTGAGCGGACGGGACCCCGATCCGCGCGCAGACGGCGGCGAAAAACGGGTCGACGGACGGCGCGACCGCATCGGCCAACAGCGGGTGGAAATAGGCGCGCGCCGTCCGCAGGATGAGCGCCGGCTCCGCCTTCAGCGACCCGCCGCTGGAGAACTGCGCTTGATACGCGGGAGAGAGTATGCCGCCGCCATGGCGGCTCAGCCAGAACTGGGGGGCCAGCGCGCAGGCGGCCACGGCGGCCACGGCCACGCACTCCTTGAACCGCCGCCTCCAAAGCAAGAAGCCGAGGAACGCCAGCGCCAGGGACAGGCCAATCGTCCGCGCCATCTGTGCGTAAGCCGCGACCGCGACCGCGGCCAGGAGCCGACCACATCGGCCTCCGCCATCGCGGGGGAGGCCGCCCCACGCCTCGAACAGGTTCAGGGCCAGCAGGGAGAGAAAGACATAGGCGGCTTCGGACAAAAGGACCCCGGCCAAGCCCAGCATGGGATTCAGGGCAAAGAGCGCCGTCAAGGTCTCCCAATACGGGCTGCCGACGCGCGACGCGAACAAGCGCGCCGCCAGCGGAATCGAGGCCAGCCAAAGCGCAAACGGCAGGGCCTTCCAGATCTCATATTGCGCCGGCAGAAATCGCGCGAACGGCGCGAGCATCAACGGCCAACCGGGCGGGTAGATGCGTTCCGGAGGGGCGTCGGGGTAATTGATCAACCGACAGCCGCGCCCGGCCGCCAGGCTATCGGCCAGGACGACGTAATGAGCGTCATCGTACCACGAGCCGACCTGATACGAGTCGAATCGAAGCCAGCCCAGCGCGGCGCTGGCCAGGACAAGCGCCGCCACCAGGAGCTTCGAGCGGAAAGAAACCCGAGCCATGGAGAACTCCGGCGCCGCGCCGGGGGCAGGGGAGGGAGCGTCGCCCGGGGGAGAACAACCGGCCGCCGCCGCCGCGCTTTCGGGTTGAGGGGGTCCCGGGCTCTCGTTCATCGTCTCGCCTTGTTGCAAGGAGCGGTGGCTAAGCTCGGGCTTGGGCAAATCGACGAGCGCATGGCATGGGGCGGGCGGCAGCGCTTCAAAAGCCGCGATGGATTGCCGCGTCTACGCCGCGGCGGGCGTCTCGTATCGAATGCATGGTGCGCCACTCAAACCGCGGGAGTCAACCACGAGCGCAAGGAGGTTCGGCCGGGTTCTGATGGGCGTCGTCGAACCGCTCGACCGGCCTTGCGTCTGGCGCTGCCGCAATCGCTTGTCTTTCCGGGACGCTTCGTCGACGATTCGCCCATCGCTCAATCTTCGGAGGTCCGCACTCATGAATTTCTGGCCATTCGCCGCGGCGCTCTGCCTGTGCGGCTTCGCCGCCCCAGCCGCCGAGCCGGCGCCGACGGTCGCGCCGGGATGGGACTGGTTGCTCCCGGAGGGCATTCAGCCCGCCCCCTATTCCGGCTTCGTCACCTGGGGAAAAGGCCGCTTTTCCGACATGATCACCGTCGCGGGCGTCATGGCGACTTGGAAGCAGATGTGCCCCGCGCCCGACACCTACGACTGGACGCCGGTTCTCCAGGCCATTGAAAAGAACAAGGCCGCTGGCATGCGCTCGGGCATTCATCTCAAGGGCGTGGAATCCGGCGCCGTGCCCGACTGGATCGTCCGGCAATACAACGTCCCGGTCATCCCCGTGCAGCCTCTGTCCGCCACCCAGCCGTGGCACATTTCCATCGTCCCGCCGTGGCATCCCGACGTAATGCGCGAATACCGTAAGTTCCTCGACGCCTTCGCCAAGACCGGCATCGCGCGGCGCGAGGACGTGGTCTACGGGTACATTCATGGGATCAGCCCCTCGCGCGGCGAGGAGTTATTCCTGCGCAAACAGGACGTGGCGGACTGGGAGGCGAAGGCGGGTCTGACGCCCCAGGGATTCGCCGACTGCATCAAGGCGCGCACCGACGCCATGCTCGCGGGGTTCCAGGGAGTCGAATGGAAACTGGCGTGGATGACCGACGGCGGTCCGGTGGTCAACGTAAACGAGGCTTACAAGAAGGCCACCGCCGACCTGTGCGACTACGCCATCAGCCACGGCACGGGCTGGCGCGGCGGCGGGGTGGATTTCATGCACAACCTCTTCGAATCGAGCGTGCTCGGCGCGTCGATCGACAAGGACGGCTATTGCGTGATCGACGAGACGCTGCCTCTGCTCGCCGAGCGCCGATTCCGCGGCGACGAGAACGAGGAATACGGCAAAGGCTGGGAATGGCGCTTCGGCCCGTACGAAGGGCACGAATATCGCCACCGCATCTCCACCCTGCGCACTCTGCAACTGCGGCAGAACTTCCAGATGGTCAGCGGCGAAACGCTCACGCTAAATCCCGACCTGAACCGCTACGCGATGCTGACGCAGGGGCGGCTGTGGGACGATTCGCCCGATGCGTGGGCCTATCTGCGCGAGTGCGTCATCAAACCGAATACGACGGTGAAAAACCTGGAACGCTGGTTGATTCAGCGCGACGTCGACGGCAGCCGATCGGTGGCCTGCGAACGGGTCGACCGCTACAAACTTGGGCGCGATCCCGACGACCATCATTTCGACATGGACGCGCGGCGGACGGATCGGAAGAACGGGCAGGACGGCCTGGCGTTTCAACTCGATTCGAAGTTCTGGACGCAGCCGCAAGCGGCGATTCTGAAAGTCACCTTCACCGACCGCGACCCGGCGCGCTGGCACGTGGCCTACACGGATGCGCGGAGCGGCGGGGCCAAGGGCGAGGCCAAGACGGCCTCGGTCGAAAACACCGGCGACGGCCAGCGCAAGACGGCGACGTTCGAGATCGCCAACCTCGCCGCCGCGCGCCAGTTCCCTGGCCAGATGGACTTCCGCCTCGTCAGCGAAGGCCCCGGCGACCTGACGGTCACCATGGTCCGCGTGATCAAAAAGAATTGGAAAGAGCCGGAACACAAGCCGCGGTGAATGGCGCCGGCCGTTCGTCGCGCCGGCTCTCCAGCCGATAGTCTTTGGTCAGGCGTCTGGCGGTCAATATCTCTGGGAAAAGCGCGCCCGCCCCGGCTTCTTCGTGGATGCGCCCCTTCGGACGGCGAACGGTTCATCAAAGTTGCGAAATCGGCGCGCCTGTGGCATGCTCAGATTGACGAGGTGGCGAACATGGGCATTATCCACGTCAATCTTTCGCTCTCGAATCCGCGGAAACCTAAGCTGAGTTCCATCAAGGTGCAAGCCGTGGTCGACACAGGCGCTTTTACCTTGTGCATTCCCGAGCACGTTCAAATCCAGCTGGCGCTCGAAGAGTTGGAACGCCGCGAAGTGACGATCGCCAACGGGAAGAAGGAAGAGGTGTCCT
>JAPLSS010000339.1 GCA_026398515.1 Candidatus Sumerlaeota bacterium
CACATGGCTTTAGACTATTCCTCTGAAACTCACGCTAGCAGCGACGCTGGCCGGGGTTTTTCGTTGGCATCGGGCGACCATGAGGTCTCGGACGGTTCCGGTGGGAATCGATCTGATTGCGAATCTGGTTCAAGGTAGAGCGACCAGCGCCGATCATCCGTCTCTGCCTGACCCCGACTAGAAAGAGTAATGCGTATCCAAGACCAAAACCGTGTTCCCCGCGTTAATCACGCCGACGGTGTTCAATGTACGAGTTTTGTACGAATCGTCGTTCGATTCGATCTCAAGTCCGACGGATGCTCCGGCTGGTCGCCCTGGGTCTACATCATGGAGCAGATCGCACGCTGTCCAGCGGGCCGCCTTGCGGCTCTTCCCAGTTGCCAGCTTGCGCGAGGTTTGGCTATCGTCGGAAAACGTCGAGCAGATCCGGCGCTTCCGGTCGGCTTTGCGGCCTGGCGGCGATTCTGGAAGAAGCGAGCGGACCCATGTCGGTGAATCGAAAAGCGTATCTGGACGCGCGCCATCGCATCGAGGTGCGCCGCGAGCCGATCCCAGCGCCGGGCCGGGACGAGGCCCTCGTGGCGATCAAGGCCAACGGCATTTGCGGCTCGGACATTCATTTCTACCACGAGGGCCGGCTGGGCAACTTCGTGGTGACCAGACCTTACGCGCCCGGCCACGAAGCCAGCGGGGAAGTCGTGGGGTTGGGCGAGGGCGTCGTGGGCCTGTCGCCCGGGGACCGGGTGGTGATCGAGCCTGGGATTCCCTGCGGACGATGCCGGCGCTGCCGAAGCGGGCGGTATAACCTGTGTCCGGAGGTGGTCTTCCTCTCGGCGCCGCCAATTGATGGAACCTTCTGCGATTACCTTTCGATTCGCGCGGACATGCTGCACAAGATGCCGGACAGCATGTCGTTCGAAATGGGGGCGCTGGCCGAGCCGACGGCGGTCGCGGTGCACGCGGTGAATCGCGGCGCGGTTCGCAACGGAGAAACGGCGGCGATTCTGGGGTGCGGGCCCATCGGGCTGCTGACGTTGCAGGCCTTTCGAGCGGCGGGCGGCGCTCGGGCGGTTTGCGTGGACGGCATCGCCAGTCGACGGATCAAGGCTGCGGAACTAGGCGCCGACATGACCCTCGAGCCCGGGCCGGCTTGCGAAGTCCTGCGGGACACGGCAGACGTGGTTTTTGAGACGGCGGGATCGTCCGCGGCGACAGCGGCGGCCTTCGCCTTTGCGCAGCCAGGCGGGCGCGTTGTGCAGGTCGGTTGGCCAGAGAAGAACGGCGTCGATCTCGACGTGGCGGGGGTTTCTCGAAAAGGAATTGGACTATATCGGCGTCAACCGCTACGCCAACGCCTTCCCCGCCGCGATCGAGTGGCTCGCCGACGGGCGCGTGCGCGGAGACGTCTTGATCACACATCGCTTTCCCTTCGACCGGGTGGCGGAGGCGTTTCAGTTTGCCCTGGACCATCGGGTGGAAGCGATCAAAGTGATGGTGTTGAACTGAAGCGCTGATGCAACTCCTTCAGCCATGCTCCCAAGGGCGGCCCGGCCGCTTTCTTGAACCGCGTCGAGGTTGTTCAACTGAAAGATCTCCCGGTCTTGCGAGTCAAGGACTTCGAATCCGTAGGTCCCGTGTTCAAATCACGGCGGGCGCGCCACTCAAAAGCCTGAATATACTGGTGTTTCGATAAGTTTCCTTGGAATGCTCTTTCCCTTTTCCGATCCTGTTCGGGTCCGATTCGGGCCGTGTTCTTGGAAAGATCCTGGAAACGCCTTTCCTGTGCGGTAATCGTAGTAACCGGACTTGGGCCTTGGGGCTCACCCTGGAACCATAGAGCCGGGGCGGCTTGATCAGCGCTCCGGCTCTTCTTCATTGCCCTATCCGGCGATATGTCCCCTCGAAAGGACTGCTGCCTGAAGGCCTTCTGCGACTCGCGTGCCAGGGGACATAGAACTCCCGGGCGGGCGACCGCCGTGCGGGTTCGCGCCCCGCTCCCGGCACCGCTCTTCCATGGCTGCCTCGCAACGACTTCGGCGCCTCGGCCGCGCCTGATCCATCGCCTTCCGCCGCCTTTCTTCGCGCGCCCCCGTTGCAGCGGAAGCCGCGCGGATTGCAACGCCATGGAACCGCTCGCCTTGCGCGCCGCACGCACTCGAATCGTTTCATCGTAAAACGGTTGATGGCCCTTCTGCCCAGGCAACAGCCCACTCGCCTGCCACCGATCGTGGGGTCATGGGAACCCCTCTCCTGTGGTCCTCACGCTCCGGATTGCGCGTGCTTCCTGCCCAGGGACCAAATGTCCCCGTCCCGCTAAGAGCGTGTTTAAAAAGGAGGCTTGACATCTAAGTCCTGTTTTGGCAATCCTATAGCTGGCTATGTTGACGCTGCTCCGACTCCCGTTGATCTCGCTCCTGAGGAGGCTCCCACTGCCATGGCCCGCTCTGCGTATCCCAGCGACTTGACCGATGAGCAATGGAAACTGCTGGAACCGCTGATCCCCCCGGCGAAGCCGGGGGGGCGTCCGCGCTCGACCGATATGCGTGAGGTGATGAATGGCATCCTGTATGTAGTTCGCGGGGGCATCGCCTGGCGCTTGCTGCCCCACGATTTTCCCCCGTGGTACACGGTGTATCACTTCTTCTGGGCCTGGCGGCGGTGCGGGGTGTGGAAGAAGATTCATGACCAACTCCACGAGCAGACGCGCCAAGCCGCGGGGCGCGATCCGCAGCCCAGCGCGGCGATCTTGGACAGCCAGTCGGCGAAGACGACGGAAAAAGGGGGCCCCAGCGGGGCTATGACGCGGGCAAGAAGGTGAAAGGGCGCAAGCGGCATATCCTGGTCGACACGATGGGACTGCTGATCGCCGTGGTTGTTCATGCCGCAGGCATTCAGGATCGGGACGGCGGGCGCCGGGTGATCGAGAAGGCGCGCTTCGCCTGCACGCGTCTGCAGAAGATCTGGGCCGACGGCGGCTATGCCGGGGACTTCGTCGACTGGGTGAAAACCTTCGCCGATTGGACGGTGGAGATTGTGCGGCGCGACGAGGAGAAGAAGGGGTTCTATGTGCTGCCTCGACGCTGGATCGTGGAACGGACATTGGCCTGGCTCAGCCGCTATCGGCGATTGAGCAAGGACTATGAGACGCTTCCCCGCACGAGCGAGAATATCATCTACATCGCGATGATCAACCTGATGCTCCACCGCTTGGCTCCCGAACCAAACCATAATGGATATGTCATGCAATTCCAATGATCTGCCTTTTTAAACACGCTCTAAGTGCCGTTCCGCGCTAAGGCCAGCGCCTACCGACAGCAGAACGCGCCCTCCGGTCAGTGAGAACGCAGCCTTGGACTGATTTGACCGAAGGGGCTTATTGCAGGCTGCGATGGCAAGGTTCAATCGGTTACAGCCTCCCCACAGCCTTCTTCGGATACCCTTTCCATGGTGTCCCACGACGACGCAAGCATCCGCACATCCGCACCTCCGCGCCAACGATGAACAACAGACTGGACTTCTTGATTCCGACGCTGTATGGAGTAAAGGGGTCTCTCGCCGAGAGATGCCCCCTTCTGGTCGGTCACATCGTTGTCGCGAGCATTCGACAGACCACC
>JAPLSS010000614.1 GCA_026398515.1 Candidatus Sumerlaeota bacterium
TTTCTTATCATAGGAGGTTCGTCATGAAAAAGCAAACTTCTCGAATGTGGAGTCTTGGCGTGGACCTGGCCGGGGATTCTTTTGAAGCCGCTTTGGCGCCCGATGGTGCTGAGGCCAGGGATTGGAGGGGTTTCGAGCGGCGCGGCTTCGCGCTCGCGCCCGCGTCGCCCCAAGGCGCGAAGGAACTGGCCGCCTGGGCGCGCCAGCGGATCGGCGCTGGACGTTGCGTCCGCGTCGTGGTGGAATCCACCGGCAAGATCTCCGCGCGTTTTGCGAGCGCCCTGCGGGGTCTGGGATTGCCCGAAGTGCTTGTGGCCAATCCCGCCCGCATCAAGATGTTCGCCGCCAGCCAGGGCGTGCGCGACAAAACCGATCCCATCGACGCGGCCATGATCGCGCTGTGGGCCGCCATGAACCGTCCGGAACCGCCCGAACCGCCCAGCGAGACGCAAGGCGCCTTGCGGGAGAAAACGCGCCTGCGCGAGGCCTATGTGCGCGATCTGAACGCATGGGAGAACCGGCTCGGGGAGATGGATAACGAAGACGACCAGAACGTGGTGACCGTCACGATCGAACACCTCAAGAAACAGATCGAGAAACTCGAATCGGAGATACAGCGAACCATCAAGCATGACCGCGACATGTCGCGGCAAGCGCGCTTCATCAAGCGCGTCAAGGGCTTGAAGGACGTGGCGGCGAGCACGATCACGGCGGAGCTGGGCGACCTGAAGACCTACACGCGCACCGAAGCCGTGTCCGCTGTGGGTCTGTGCCCGCGCCAATTCACGTCCGGCAAACAGGTCTTGCGCCCGCCGCGCCTGGCCAAAGGCGCCGGCGCCGAGGTCCGACGGGTACTGTACATGAGCGCCACGTCGCTGTATCGCAGCAAAGGGGCTTTCCGCGCCTGGATTGACCAGCGCGAGGCGGCGGGTTGGAAAAAGATGAAGATCATCACGGCGCTCATGCGGAAACTGCTGCTGGTGGCGCGGGCGGTGGTGGTGAACGACGGACATTACGACGAGTCCTTGATCGGCCGAGCGACGGCGCAAGAGTGTTCGGCGGAAGAAAGGGCGTTGGGTGGCGGAAGAAAGCGGCAAGTTCTTGCTTGACAGACACCACGGAATCTTCGGGGACGGGGCTTCTTTTGCGGGCGTCTGTCCCCAGGTTCCCTTTCGTCTTCGGCGCTGCGGTCACCTGGGGCTATTCAAGGTTTAGCCCCTCCGGGGCCAATTGTCTGCGGAGCCGCTTAGCGCGCGGTTGTCAGGCGCCTTGCCAGACATGGCCAAAGGATAGCTCCTTCCCCACAGAGGAGGCTTCGCAAATCTGAGATGAGCCACGACGGCTTTTGGGCGTCTTTTGGGATTGTCATTGCCGTACCGGTCATGTAGAATCGGCTCCGGGTGTGGTTCCGACATGGGACCCGGTTCCGCGGCCCCCTGATTCTGCGTAGTGTCATGTCACACTTGAACAGACGGACACCAGCCCTCCCTGACGGTCGGGCTACTGCACAACGACAGAACGGAACATGCGGCGCAAGGGCGAGGTATGCAGTAGCCCGACC
>JAPLSS010000832.1 GCA_026398515.1 Candidatus Sumerlaeota bacterium
TGGAGATCGGCATCAATGGCGGAAACGCCGCGGCGACGTGCGAGCTGGGCGCCGGCGATTGGGTGCGCCTGGAGGACCCGGCGGTCGTCGACACCGGGGGCGGGGGATGAATGTCGCGTGAAGGACGTGGTGGACGAAATGGACGGAATGGACGGAATGGACAGGGCGAACAGGAAGGGTTTGCCGCTCTCTCGCGCCCCGGCCGTCCATTGAGTCTATTGTGTCCATTGTGTCCATCACGTCCATTTCGTCCATTCCGCGCCCCACCAGCCTGTTCTCGGAATAGGCAGTGCAGCCATGCGCGTTTTTCGATCGCTGGATGAACCGCGGTTGGCCGCCGAAGGCAAGCCGGTGGCGCTGGCCTTCGGGTCGTTCGACGGCCTGCACCGCGCGCACCGGGCGCTGATCCGGCGCGTGCGCGAGCAGGCGCAGGCATTGGGCGGCGTCTCGGCGGTCCTTTCGTTTTCCAACCACCCGCTGAGCGTTCTGGCGCCGCCGTACGCGCCCCGACTGCTCCTCAGCCCAGAACGCAAGGTCGAGATCCTGCGCCAACTGGGCGTCGATGTCGCCATCCTGCCGGAATTCACCCGCGACCTCTCCCATATCGCCGCCAAGCGGTTCATCCACGAGTTCCTGGTCGGTCGCCTGGGGTTGCGCCACATCGTCTGCGGCTACGACTGCCGGTTCGGCGCCGGGGGCCAGGGCGACGGCGCCATGCTGCGCGACGAGGGGCGGCGGCTCGGTTTTACCGCCGAGGTCTTCGAGGCCGTGCGCGGCGACGGCGCCATCATCGGCAGCCAGCTCATTCGCGATCTTCTGGCGGAGGGCGAAGCGGAGCGCGCCGCGCGCCTTCTGGAGCGGCCGCACGAATTGGCCGCGCGCGTCGTGAGCGGCGAGCGGCGCGGCCGGCGCCTCGGCTTTCCCACGGCCAACCTGGAGTTCTCCGAGGAGTATGTGATTCCGGCGAACGGCGTGTACGCGGTGTGGGTCGATGTGCGGCATGCGCGCTACGGCGGGATGATCAATCTGGGCATGCGCCCGACCTTCGGCCGCCTTTCCTACGTGCCCGAGGTCCACCTGTTTCATTTCCGCGAGGACATGTACGGGGAGGCCGTGACCGTGTATTTCCTACGCCGCCTGCGAAGCGAGAGACGCTTCCCCGACGCCGAGGCGCTCATCCGGCAACTGCGCCGCGACCGCGCCAACGCGCAAAAGGCGCTGCGCGCCTTCGCGCGGTGAGGGACACAAGGATGCCCAAGGCTCGGAGTGCGACCTTCAGGTCGTATAAGTCTTGTGGGTCATATAGGTCCTATGAGACCCGTACGACCTGAAGGTCGCTCTACGGACCCTGCGATCCGCACTCCACACTTGGAACCGCCGCCATGCCCACCCCCGAACGCCTTCTCGCTTTCCTGCGCCAGCATCCGACCGAAGCGTTTCGCCCCAGCGAAGTCATGGCCGCCCTGCGCATTCCGATGGAGGAGAAGCACGTCGTGCGGGCCATGCTGCGCGAACTGGAGCGCGGCGGGCAGCTCGTGCGCTTTCGGCGTGGGGCCTATGCCGCCCCCGCGGGCAAGAACCTGGTGGAAGGCGTGCTGCAATCGACGTTTCGCGGCGACGGCTGGGTCGTGGCCAAGGGCGCCGCGCGCGCGGATGTTTTCATCCCGCGCCGCGCGATGGGCCAGGCGCTCGACGGCGACTGGGTCGAAGCCGAAATTCTGCGGGAATTTCGCGGGAAACCGGAAGGCCGCGTCCTGCGCGTCGTCGAGCACGCGCACCGCATGCTCGTCGGCCAGTTCCTCCACACGCACGAAGGCGGACTCGTCCTGCCGAAGAACCCGAAGGTGGGCCGGCGCGTGCGCATCCTGCGGCGCTATTCGCGCGACGAAATCCCCGAGGGCGCATGGGTCGTCGTGCGCATCACCGCCTGGAGCGAATCGAGCGTCGAACCGCTCCTCGGCCAGGTCGACGAGATCCTCGGCGCCGAGGACGAGCCGGGGATCGACATCCTCGTCCTCCTGCGCGACGAGGGCGTGCAAACCGAGTTCCCCAAGGAGGCGCTGGAGGAAGCCGCGGCCATCGCCCCCGCGACCGAAGACGAGATTCGGCGGCGGCGCAACCTGCGCGGCCAGGCGACCTTCACCATCGATCCCGAAACGGCCAAGGACTTCGACGACGCGCTCAGCGTCGAGCCGCTGGAAGGAGGCGTCGTGCGGCTGGGGGTGCACATCGCCGACGTCGCCCACTACGTGCGCCCCGGCACGGCCCTGGACGCCGAGGCCTATCGGCGCGCCACCAGCATCTATCCCGTCGATCGCGTCGTGCCGATGCTGCCGCCGCGCCTGAGCGACGACCTCTGCTCGCTGCGCCCCAACGAAGACCGGCTGACGATGAGCGTCTTTATGGACCTGTCGCCCGACTGCCGCGTCTTGCATTCCGAGATCTGCGAATCGGTCATTCATTCGCGGTTTCGACTCAGCTACGAAGAGGTGCAGGCGGTCTTCGACGAGAAGCCCTTCGCGCGCGCGCAGGAGTTGACGGCGATCCACGGCGAACTGCAGGCGTTGCGCGATCTGACCCGCCGCCTGACGCGCATGCGCATGGAACGCGGCGCGCTCGACCTGGACCTGCCGGAAACCGACATCGTGTTCGGACGCCAAGGCGAAGTGGCCGACGTGCGTCCGCATCCGCGCTTCGAAAGCCACCGGCTGGTCGAAGAGTGCATGTTGATCGCTAACGAAGTGGTCGCCGAACACCTGCGCCGCCGCGCGTTGCCGGGCCTCTACCGCGTGCACGAAGAGCCCGACCCAATAAAGCTGGAACAGCTGCGCGGCCAGCTTCACCCATTTGGCATCCGATTTCCGAAACACATTCTCCCGGACGACTTGCAGCGCGCGTTGGACCGCGCTTCCGAGATCGAGGGCGGCGGGTTGATCACGCGCATGATCCTGCGGGCGCTGGCCAAGGCGCGCTACTGCGAGCGCAACCTCGGGCACTTCGGGCTGGCTTCGCCGTGTTATTGCCACTTCACCTCGCCCATCCGGCGCTACCCGGACCTCCTCGTGCACCGGGTCGTGCGCGAAGCGATGGCCCCCGGCGGGATGAAGACGTCGTTGCGCGGCGAGCTGTTCGAACGTCTGCCCGACATGGCCGGCCACACCTCGGAGCGCGAAGAGCGGGCCGAGGAGATCGAACGCGACGCCACGACGATCAAGGCGCTGGAATTCATGAAGCCGCGCCTGGGCGAGGTGTTCAACGGGCGCGTCTCCGGCCTGACCCCCTTCGGCATGTTCGTCGAACTGGAGCCGTGGCCGATCGAGGGCATGGTCCCCCTGCGCTCTCTCGACGACGACCGCTACGATTACGACCCGATGACCAACACGCTCGTCGGCCGGCGTTCCGGGCGCACGTTCACCCTGGCGCAGAAGGTGCGCGTGGTGGTCGAGCGCGTCGATCCCCCCGCGCGGCAGATGGACCTGGGGCTGCTGCAAAAGGAAACGGGCAAGGGGAGTGGCAAGAGAAATGGCAAGGGGTTTAAGAAGAAGGGGAAGGGGAGATGATCGGGCGGGCGCATCCGGGAGTTATCTCAGTAAGGTAGGCGCGGTTCGTGGCGTAGGCTTTCCAGCCTGCGCAACTGTGAACGCCGTATGGGGAGAGCGCAGGCTGGAAAGCCTACGCCACAAACCGCGCCTGTTCCCCAGAGATTGGTTCCGACTCATCGTGTGGGGGAGTTGCATAAATGGTTGCTAAAGACACTCTGACGGTCTTGCGACGATACAAAGAGCGTTTACTCGAACAACG
>JAPLSS010000181.1 GCA_026398515.1 Candidatus Sumerlaeota bacterium
CCTTGGTCCGCGAAATCGAGGCGTGGCAGTCCGACCGCAACAACCGGGCGAGCAAGGTCCGCTGGCAGTTTACGACCAAGGATGCCCGAGTGAAATTGCGCAGGCTCTACCCATCATTATGAGATGGTCAGACCACTAGCACGCCGCCGCGCGGAAGACAATTCCCGTAGAGATACATCCGGACGCTTGCGGGAACAAAATTGTAACGAGGTCAGGGAGAAACGGCGACTTGGCCCACGGAACACACGGCTCACGCGGAACAACGCCGCCAACGGCTGCTTCCCCCGCGGAGGCCCCCGGAAGGGCTCGGGAGAGTCGTCGCTGTGAGAACGTTGTTCATGGAGGAATTCAGTAGACCATCCCCGGAATGAAGGCTCTGGTCGACGGTCCCCGAAATCAACGGCCTCCTTTACGGAAGCGAAGAGGGCTTGACGACTTTCTGTCCGACACGGATAAGGGGGCGACGCGTCAGACTCGGCGCGCACAGGCCGTCGACTTCATGAAGGCAAGATCCGTCTTGCTTTCCATAGCAAAGGACCCCTCTCCATGAATCGAAGAGCATTCCTCAAGAAGGCCGCTGTATCCGCCGCCGCGTTCGCGTTCTTCAACCGCTTGAGCAGGGCGGAAACCGCTTCCGAGAAGCCGAATGTCATTTACGTGTTCAGCGACACGCACCGCTGGTGCTCGATGCCGTTCACCGAGGCGCCGGAGGTGCACGCGCCCCATATGCTCGCGCTCAAGCAGCAAGGAATCACCTTCGATCATTGCTTCAGCAATCTGCCGATTTGCACGCCGTACCGTTCGATCCTGCAAACCGGGCGCTGGCCGTTCCAAACCGGCAACATTGAAAACCATCTTGATTTGCACTTTCGGGTCGACGGTTCGAAACAGACGATCGGCTCGATGTTCCGGACCGCGGGGTATCGCACCGAGTATTACGGGAAGTGGCACCTGGGGCCGGCCGACGGCAAGAATTGGGGCTACGACGTCTTTCGGAGCGGCGACGGCGGCGGAGCCGGCGAGAAAGCCGAGGGCGGGCCGAACCACGACCTCCAAATGACCGCCAAGGCCGTGGAGGCGATTGCCAGTCACGCGAAGTCCGGTCGGGCGCAGCCGCTCTTCCTCACCCTGTCCATCGTCGACCCCCACGGGCCATTCGCTCCTTCGAAGGAGAACCTTGAGCGGTATGCATCGAACCCCGACCTGCCCTTCCGCGGCAACGATCTCCTGAAGAACCGTTCTTACTATGACAACTACTATGCCGAAATCACCGGCGTGGACGAGATGCTGGGGTCGGTGATGAAAGCCCTGGATGACAACGGCATGACGAAGAATACCATTCTTATCTACACCTCGGATCATGGCGCCATGGGCGGAGCCCAGAACATCGCGGGCGGACAGAAGCGCATGCCGCATGACGAGTCGAGCCGCGTGCCGTTTCTCATCCGTTGGCCGGACAGGATCCCGGCGGACAAGTCTCTCGATGTCCTGTTCTCCGCGATCGACATCTTCCCCACCCTGTGTTCCCTGGCGAATCTGCCCGCGCAGTTGCAGCAGAACGATAGCGCTGAGGCCAAAGCGGCGTCGCAGTATCTTTCCGAGTGCCCCGGCCTTGACTTCTCGAGGAACCTCCTCGGGGTCCCCGGCGGACCGGATCCCGAATCCGTGTTCCTCATGCATCCCTCGAATATGACCAACAACAACGGCTCCGTTCAGACCTATCGCTGCATCGTGACCAAAGACTATATGTACGCCGTGAAGACCCAATACCGGCCGATTGCCGCAACCGCGAAGAGCCAGGCGAAGCAGAAGGCCAGAAAGACATTCGATCCGGCGCAGCCCGCCGGCGAATGGTGTCTCTATGACCGCCGGAAAGACCCTCTTCAGATGAACAACCTCATCGACGATCCGGCCCATGCGTCGGTGAAGGCGGAATTGCTCGAGAAACTGAAGGCGTGGATCGCCAAGGCCGAAGCGCCGTATGTAGACAATTGCTTCGCTAAGATGAATGAGAAATATCTCGGCAATTGGAACTACGAGCACGGCATAGCAAAAGGCGACCGCGCAGGGGCGGTCGCGGCCTATCATGATGATTTCAAGGGAGCGCTCTGATCAGATTTTTCCTATCCCACAAGCGCGATGATGAAAGGGAGCCAACGATGAAGTGCAGACTGGGGTTCGCGGATGCTTGCTTCGCATCGCTCATCGGATTTCTTCAATGCGTTTGCGCGTGCGGCGAGACCATCGTCGTCACTCCGGAAAAGCCGGAGGTCCCGGCCACGCTTCAGCCCGGCGACACGGTGGTCTTCAAGGATGGCGTATATAAGAGGAAGTTCTCGTTCGCGGATCTCGCCGGCGCGGCCAACGCTCCCATCGTGATCCGATCCGAAACGCCTGGCGGCGCGGTGTTCGATGGCTCCGAGCCAATTTCGCTCGCCTGGAGGAAAAAGGGCGATCTCTTCATCGCGGCCTCGGACGCGCCTCCCCACGCGCTGTATCGCAACGGCGAATTCATGCGACACCTGGGCGATGCGAAATCGCTCCAGCCGGGAACCTACAACGTGTCAGGCGCGGGGCCATGGACCGTCACGTACCGTCCCCTCGCGGAGGAGGATCCCGCTTCGCTCCAATTCTCGCGCGGGGTGATGGAATCCGCCTTCTCATTCAACAAGTGCTCGTATGTCATCTTGGAGGGATTCCGCATCGTTCGGTTCGGCATGGAGAAGCCGCCAACGAACAAATTCGGCATCACAAAATTCGGCGGAAACGTGATCGGAGCCATCGAAAGCCGCAACGTCACGCTGCGCGGCTTAACCATCGATGGCTTCTTCTCCGTGGGCGTTAACATTGGGCGCTGCAACGACACTGTGGTGGAGGATACGGCCATCCGGAACGGCTATGGCGCCGCCATTGCCATCAATAGCGACACGGCGATCACGAATCCATCTTACCTTTATCGCAACAACGCGGCCCGTGGGTGCACACTGTCCAATATCTATCGGTTCAACAAGAGCCAGGCCGGGTATTCGACAAAGGGCATCGGCGTCAACGGCAACCAGATCGTTGACACGGTGATCGAACGGTGCGTCCTGCACTCGATTCCCCCGACGGCGATCCATTTCGACGTGCGCAGCGGGTTCGCCACGGTGCGGAATTGTCTCTTCTTCAACAACGGCGGCAACATGGAGATCCATCTGGAGAATCGGATTCACGATGTTGTGATCGAGAACAATGTCTTCGCTGATTCCCATTGTGGATCGACCATCAAGTATGGACGCTGCTGGAATATCGTCCTGCAACATAACACCTTCTACCGGACATGCGGTTATAACTTACTGCTCGAAGCGGCGTACAATTTCACCATTTAGGGCAACTTATTCTACGCGCCCGCCAAGGGGTGCATGAAGATCTCCGAACAGGCGATAACCGGTCAAAAGGTGAAGCGGGGACTGGTGATCTGCAACGGCAAGTTGCTCTATGATTTCATCAAAGACAGCAATCCAGGCATCTCCGTGGAGGAGATCAATGCCCGGCTGAAGTGGGCGGACGTCGCGCCGCTCAATCCCGACGGCTCGGAGCCGGACGACATCAGTTGGAAAGGGCGGTCCGAGCTGGAGAAAGCGGGATACCGCGCCATGTCGGCGCGGGACAATCCCAACGGCAACGGGATCGACCTCGATCCGCCCGCGGAGATCAGGAACGCAATCGGCGGCAATGCATGGTTCATGGAAAGAGGCGCGCCGTTCGCCATCTATCACGCGCCGAATGAGAGAACCGCGAAAAGCGCCACCGCCCAGGATCTCCAGGCGAAGAACCCGGCGTGGGATTTCTCCGCCGGAATGGAAAAGCCCACCTTCGCCGACGAAGGCGCATACGACCTGCGAACCTCTATCCAAGGCGTCGGCGCCAGCGACGATGCTCTTGCGTGGGCGCGTGAGCAACTCGCTCGCCTCGGGGCGAAGAAGGCGATTTCCCCCAACGATTCCGGCGGCGCGGACACCGTCACCGTCGAATCGGCACCTCTCCTCGGCCTTCCGGGCTGGGACATGTCGGAGGGGGCGCAGATCGAGGACGGCGTCCTGACCATTATCGGCAGTAAGAATGAATATCGCGCCGCGCGGTTGATCTTGCCCGTCAACGACGCCATGCGGCGCGGGGCGTTCGCCATCGCCGGCGAGGTGAAGATCGCCGGCCTGAAGCCCGGCGCCAATCCGTATGACTGCCCGAAATTCAAGGTCTACTTTGGAGAATCCAAGAAAGACAAGGCGCAGCCCTTGCTCATGAGCAGCGACACCGCCGATTGGACACCGATGACCCTCGAATGCCGCCTCCCCAATCCGGGCGTCTCGAGCATCATGGTGGAAGTCGGCCTGCAGAACTGCCAGGGGACATTCCAGGTCAGGAAACTCGCTGGGCCTGCTGGTCGTTAGCCCGAATCTCGCCGCATTCGAAGACCAACGCCGTTTTCGCCAAAGGGGCGCCTCGCATTTCTTTCTGAGAATCCGGCATTGGCTGGCACTCGGACGCCGAGAGCCACCAAACGCGTGTGACAGTCTTGCCTGTGCAAGCGGACCATTTCTTGCATATCGAAACCAGCAGAGGCGCGAGGCCGTTCCGTTCGACGGATGTGTCTGGATTTTTTTGTCCCATCGTAGACCAAAGGTAGGCGGCATACAGCGGGCGCACGGGAGTCCCATCATGAAACGGCTGCTCGGCAGGACGCTTCTGATTCTCATCGTCTTGGGCGCGGCAGGCGCGGGCGCCGCCTGGTATCGGGTCCATGCAATCGGCGAGCAGGCGGTCGCCTTCCGCACCGCCCCCATCACCCGGGGCGATCTCCTGGTGACCATCGGCGCCACGGGGACGGTCGAGCCGGAAGAGGTGGTGGATGTCGGCGCCCAGGTGGCTGGACAGATCATCGAGTTCGGCAAGGATGAGAACGGCAAACCCATCGACTACGGGTCGCAGGTCGAGGAAGGGACCGTTCTGGCGCGGATCGACGACTCGCTGTACGCCGCCGACGTGGCGCAGGCCAAGGCGCAATTGGAGTCCGCCCAGGCCGGCCTTCTTCGCGCGCAAGCCGATCTGGAAACGATGAACGCCAAGCTCGATCAGGCCCAGCACGACTGGACGCGGGCGCAAAGCCTCGGCCCCTCGGAAGCCCTGGCGCAAACCAGTTACGACAATTACCGGGCGACCTATCTGAGCGCGAAGGCCAACGTGGAGGTGGATAAGGCGTCCATCGAGCAGGCCAAGGCCGCGATCTCCCAGGCCGAAGCAGGCCTTCAGCGCGCCCAACGAAACCTCGACTATTGCACCATCAAAATGCCGGTCAAAGGCGTCATCGTCGACCGCCGGGTCAACATCGGGCAGACCGTGGTCTCCAGTTTGAACGCGCCTAGCCTGTTTCTGATCGCCAAGGACCTGAAGCGCATGCAGGTCTGGGTCTCGGTCAACGAGGCCGATATTGGAAACATCCATCCGGGGCAACCGGTCACGTTCACGGTCGACGCCTATCCTGGGGAAGTCTTTCAGGGCGAGGTCGGGAAAATCCGTTTGAACGCCACCATGACGCAGAACGTCGTCAC
>JAPLSS010000785.1 GCA_026398515.1 Candidatus Sumerlaeota bacterium
GAATTCGAGCGAGTTTGGAAAGGGTGGCAGGAGCGCGGCGTGGCGATCCTGGGCGGCAACGCGATGGTCAAGAACGACGTCGGCGCGGGCCGGCACGCGTTTGGCCTGACCGACACCGACGACGCGTTCGGCGCGCGGGACGAGGGGATGCCGGTCGGCGTTCTCTATCCGGACGAGGGCCTGTTGATTCCCAACACGATCTCGCTGATTCGCGGCGCGCCGCACGCCGAGGCGGGGCGGCGGCTGATTGACTACTTGCTGCGGCCGGAGACGGAGCGAATGCTGGCGAACTCGCGGTCGGGGCAAATCCCGCTGCGGGCGAATGTCCCCCGGCCGCAGGGCATTCCGTTGCCGGACGCGGTCCACAGTCTTCCGGTGGATTGGACGCGGGTGGCGGCCCAGGCCGAAGAATGCGCCGACGCGGCGCAGCAGCTGATGAAGCGCTAAGTGCTCGTGGTGGAAAGTTCGGTCATGTATTTTAGGGAAAAGGGAATTGGCCGACACTGAGGTTTGGTTTCGTAACCCCGCAAGGGGTTGAATATGAATAGCCGTGGGCGGCAGCCCACGGAACAGCGACCAACAACGAAACCGACCCTAAAGGGGTCGAACAATGCGGCGAACGACCCTATTCGACCCCTCCAGGGTCGAGACCTCGGGGGGCGCGTTTCCGTGGGCTGACGCCCACGGCTATTCATATCATTCCCCTTGGGGGAATACGGAAGCTCGTGACCATATTTTGCAGTGGGTGTACTAAGTTGTTCAACGCAGGACCCATAGGACTTATAGGTCCTATCGGTCTTATAGGAAGATTAGGCGCCGCCCCATGAGCCTCCTGGAAATCCAAGGCCTGTCCAAACGCTTCGGCGCCCACGCCGCCCTGGCGGACGTGTCGTTGCAGGTGGAGCGCGGCGAATGGTTTGGGCTGCTGGGGCCGTCGGGCGCGGGGAAGACGACTCTTCTGCGGCTCGTGGCGGGGCTGGACGTTCCCGATGGCGGGACGGTCGTTCTGGAAAATCGCCAGCTTTCGCGCCTCGGCCACGCCGAACCGCCGGAGTCGCGCGGTATCGGCATGGTCTTCCAGACGCTGGGCCTGTGGGCGCACCTCGACGCGCGGAGCCACCTCGATCTCGTCCTGCGCCGCATGCACGCGACGGGCCAGGCGCGCCGGCGGGAAATCGAGCGGCTCCTGGCGATGGCGCGCCTGGAGGGCAAGGGGGCGCGCCGGCCGGGAGAATTGTCCGGCGGCGAGCGGCAGCGGCTGGCGGTGGCGCGCGCCCTGGCTCCGCGGCCGCGGCTCCTGCTGCTGGACGAGCCGTTCGCGCACGTCGACGCGCCGCTGCGCGACGAGGTGGCGCACGACCTCTCCGAGTTGATCCGCACTACGGACGCCACTGTGTTGCTGGTCAGCCACGACGCCGAGCACGCCGCCTCGCTGTGCGGCCGCGTCGCGAGCCTGAACGCGGGCCGGATCGAACAGGTCGGCTCGCCGCGCGAAGTTTACGAGTCGCCCCGAACCGCCGCCGCCGCGCGGATGACGGGGCCGGCGTTTCTTCTCGAGGGCGAGGCCTCGGGCGGAACCGCTCGGACGGCGGTCGGCGCCGTGGCGATTCGCGACAGAGCGGCGGCCGGGCCGGGATGGGTTTGCCTGCGACCCGAATCGTTTTCGTTGAACGGCGCGGGGGAAGGCCGGGAGTCGTTTGCGGTTCAACTCTCCGACGCCGCGTTCATTGGCGGGCGCTGGCGCGTGGCGTTTCAGTGGAACGGGCGGGAGTTCTGGACCTGGCGTCGCGAAGTTCCGGCGCTCGGCGCGGCGGCGGCCATGCTGAGCGCTCCGGCGGCGTGGGTTCCCGCGGATTCCGCAACGAAAGAACCGGGTATGGAGTCCCGCCTTTAGGCGGAATGCCGCTACGGACGACCAAGACCGCCCAAAGGCGGGACTCCATACCCAGGGTTTGGCTTTTCACTTCTGTTGAGTCCTCTCGCTCATGCGTGAATCGCCTCCCAACCGCCTCGTTCTGGCGACCGCCAACCGCCACAAGGTCGAGGAACTGCGCGCCATCCTGGCCCCGCTCGGCGCGCTCGACGTGCGCAGCCTCCTGGATTACCCGGACTTCCCGAAGGTCGAAGAAACGGAAGACACGTTTGAAGGAAACGCGCGGCAGAAGGCGCTGGCCTGCGCGCGCCACACGGGCCTGCTGTCGCTCGCCGACGATTCGGGGATCGTCGTCGACGCGCTCGGCGGGCGGCCGGGGGTCCTTTCCGCGCGCTATGCGCCGTCGGGCGAGGAGGCCAACCGACGGCTGCTCGCCGAAATGCGCGCTGTGCCCGACGGCCGCCGCCAGGCCCGCTACGTGGCGGTCATGGCGCTGGCGTGGCCGGACGGGCGTTGCGTCGCGCGGACGGGGACGTGCGAGGGCGAAATCGCGCGGGCGCCGCGCGGGCGAGGCGGCTTCGGCTATGATCCCGTCTTTTGGCTGCCGGACCGCGGGCGGATGATGGCCGAATTGGCGCCCGAGGAGAAGAACGCCGTCTCGCACCGGGGGCGCGCGCTGGAGGTGATCCTGCCAATCCTAACCGAGGCGTTGCGCGGATAGCCGCCGACCGGGAGATTCCCTCGAGCGCCATAGCGGCAACCACAGAGCCAGACACGAATGGGCGCCAATGAACGCCCATCGCCTTACGGCCTAGCCCGAATTCTTGTCAAACGCTTGATTTTTCTCTTGATTTTGCAGGCATCGTTGCGTCAGGATGTGGGGGTCGCCGTAAGGAAGTCTTCCGGGGGTGCGCTTTTCCACTGGATTGCCTCCAAGACTCTGCTTTTCGAGACTTGCGGCGCGGAGCATGATCGGCCCAAGACAGAGAAGTCGCTTTTCTTCGGCGATAGGTAGTCATACGTTTGATTTGGAGCAGGGATTTCAACAGGAACGGTACGGAGCATGGGGAAGAACGGCATTCGGGAAATCGCCCAATTGGTGGGAGTGGACCCCTCCACGGTCTCTCTGGCCCTCACCGGAAAGGTGAGCCGGGTGTCGGCGAAAACCCGCGCTCGAATCCTCAAGGCCGCCGAGGCCCTGGACTACCGGCCCAATTTCATGGCTCGGGCCTTGGCGGGACAGAAGACCGGGGCCGTCGGCCTGCTGGTGCGCACGTTCCAGGGCCAGTTCCACGTGGACGTGGTGGCGGCGATGGAGCGCCGGCTAAACGAACAGGGCTATTCGTCAGTTATCGCGGCGTCGCACGCCACCTGCCCGGAGGACGACGTCCGGGGGGCCGAACGCCTGCTCGACCGATTCGTGGACGGCTTGGCGTGCATTGGCGTCGCGCTGACGCCTCCGGCGCAAATGGCCTATGCTTCGCTGGCGGGCAAGGGAACGCCCTTGGTGATGTACGGCGAATCGCTGGAGCCGCAGTTGTTCGAAGGAGTGAGGATGGACCGTGTCGTCTGCCTGTTGGGCGAAGCCAGCTATGAGATGACGCGCTATCTCCTCGACTTGGGCCACCGGCGCATCGCCTACATTGGCTCGGGCGAAACCAAGATCGCCGGATACCGGCGGGCCTTGGAAGAAGCCGGGGCGCCGTTCGACCCTCGGTTGGTGGCGCGCCTGGTCTACCAGCTGCAAAACGTTCGGGAGATTCTGGCGGCGCTGCTGGCCCTCGACGATCCACCCACGGCGATCTTCGCCTATACCGACGATTTGGCCGCCGAGTTGATGCGCGAACTGTGGGCCGTCGGCAAACGCGTGCCCGACGACGTTTCGATCGTCGGCATCAACGACGGCTGGCATTCGGACGTCCTTCGGGCGCCGCTAACCACCATCCGTTTGCCGGCGGCGGACATCGGGCGGTCGATGGTCGAGATGTTGATCGAACGCATTGAGAATCCTGCTCTCGAGGGGAGGGTCAAGCTTCTGGACGTGGAATTGGTGAAACGGGAATCGGTCGCTCCACCGAAGGGCAAAGGGTCGAAGCAGTCCGCTTGAAACCAAGTTGCGTGGGAGAAGCGATTCCATTTTTTCAAGGGAGGCAGACAGATGAGACGAGAGTTCGGATTCACGTTGATCGAACTGCTGATCGTCGTGGCGATCATCGCCATCCTGGCCGCCATCGCCGTGCCGAACTTTTTGGAGGCGCAGACGCGCTCGAAGGTTTCGCGCGTCAAGGCCGACATGCGGTCGGCGGCTACCGGCATCGAAGCGTACGTGGTGGACTGGAACCGCCCGCCGCTGGGCAACGCGGAGACTAACAAGAACGGCGGCGCCGGCCCGGGCGTTCCATCAATGTGGCCCGATACCATCCGGCTCCCCTGGCTCTGGGCGGAGTTGACCACGCCCGTGGCCTACATTTCTTTCATGCCGATCGATCCGTTCGCCATCAACAAGTTCCGAAAGAACCCCGACGGCAGCGTCGCGGGGAAGAGCATGTGGGTCAATTATGAGGCGACGTTTCAGTATTTTCTCCATAGCACGAACAGGCCGCCCCCTATTATGGACATTGCCCGACAGGGCGGCGTGACGTGGTACTTGTTTTCGCTGGGGCCGGCCGAAATGTGGGGGCCCGGCGGGAACGTCCATCAGATCGTCGCCCGCGTGCCTCCGGGCTACCCCAACCAGATTTATGATCCCACGAACGGGACG